>JAICTR010000015.1 GCA_025936275.1 Burkholderiales bacterium | reverse complement strand
TCCGTTCGTTGCCGCGCTGCATCACTGGACCATCGATCCGAACGAGTACGACACGCTCATCAACCAGTACGGCTGGATCGGGGAGGGCGGTTCTGGTTACGTGATTCCATAATGCTTGACGCATGCGGGCGCCGCAGGGACACTGCGGTCGCATGAAACTCTACTACTCCCCCGCGTCCCCCTTCGTCCGCAAGGTCCTGGTCTGCGCCCATGAATGCGGTGTCGCGAACGACATCGAGCTCGTGCCGACCAAGGTCGTGCCGAGCGAGCCGAACCGCGAGTACGGCCGCGTCACGCCGCTCATGAAGCTGCCGGCCTTCGAGCGCGACGATGGCCTCGTGCTGTTCGATTCCATCGTGATCTGTGAGTACGTCGACTCGCTCTCGAAGGGCGCACGGCTTTTCCCGGCGACGGGCGATGCGCGCTGGCACGCTCTGCGGCTGCATGCGCTCTCCGACGGCATCCTCGATGCCGCGGTGCTCACGCGCTACGAGAATCACGTGCGCCCGGCGGAGCTGCGCTGGAAGGCATGGAGCGAGGGTCAGCTGTTGAAGGTGGACCAGGCGCTCGACTTTCTCGAGGCGAATGTCCGCGATCTCGAGGGCCTCACGATCGGCACGATCTCGGTCGGCTGCGCGCTGGGCTACCTCGACTTCCGCTATCCCGATCGTCCCTGGCGGCAAGGTCGCCCGAAGCTCGCCGCGTGGTACGAGAGCTTCGCGAAGCGGCCGTCGTTCGAGAAGACGGTTCCAAAAGCCTGAAAACCGGGGACAGACCACTTGTCCCGCATGCAAGAACCGCTCGCGCACCGGGTGCTCGTTCTCGCATGCGGGACAAGGGGTCTGTCCCCTAGTCCTCGTCTGCGGGACAAGTGGTCTGTCCCCTAGTCCTCTTCACTCCTCCAGGCGCTTCGGCCAGTCGTCCTTGAGCAGGCGCGAGAGCGAGCGATCGGCGAGGAGCCTCCCGCCGGTCTGGCAGGTCGCGCAGTAGTTGCACTCGTTCTCCGCGTAGACGATGCGCTGCACCGGCGAGCCGCACACGGGGCAGGGCTGCTTGTAGCGGCCGTGCATCGCCATCCCTTCGCGAAAGGCCGTCACCTTCTCGGGGAATCGCGTCGCGGCTTGCGCGCGCAGGATGTCGGTCCAGCTCGCGAGCGTCACCCGGGCCGCTTTGTGCAGGCGACGCGCTTCTTCCCCGGTGAGCGAGCGCGTGAGCTTGAGCGGCGAGAGGCGCGCCGCGTGCAGGATCTCGTCCGAATAGGCGTTGCCGATGCCGCTGAAGAGGTGCGGATCGGTCAGCGCCCGCTTGAGCGTGTGGCTCTCGCGGCGCAGCGCCGCATCGAACTCCTCGAAGCTCGCGGCGAGCGGCTCGACGCCGCCGGGATCGAGCGCCGCGAGCGCTTCTTCTCCGCGCACCAGCGTGAGCGAAGCGCGTTTGCGCGTCCCGGCCTCGGTGAAATGCAGCGTGCCGTTCGCGAACTCGAAGCTCGCGACGATGCCCTGAGGCCGGCGCTTCTCGCCGGGGCCGCGCCAGTGCAAGCGCCCGGCGATCATGAGGTGGATCACGGCGTAGAGGTCGTCACCGAGATCGAGCACGATGCGCTTGCCGATGCGCCGCAGCCCGCGCACCACGCGACCGTTCAGCGCATCGAGCGGCGGATCGAAGGAACGCAGCACGAAGGGGCTCGCGAGCTTCACGCGCTCGAGCGCCTGGCCCACGATGCGCCGCTCGAGCGCCTCGATGTAGACGGTGACGTCCGGGAGCTCCGGCATGGGTGAATCTTAGCCTCGGCAGGCGCACCTGGTGAGCTACCTCGCGTGCGAGAATGGCCGCCATGGACTCGAACATCGCCTGGATCCTCGTCGCCGCGGCCTGCGCGGCCGGAGGCTTCGCGCTCGCTCACCTCTGGAACCGCTCGCGCCCGAGCCCGGACGAAAAGCGCGTCGCGGAGCTGGAGGCGCAGCTCGCCGGAGCGCGCGAGGAGCGGGCTCGGCAGGTCGACGAGCTGCGGCAAGCGGCCCGCGAGCGCGAGGCCGCGATCGCGCGCCAGCAGGCGGAGATCGGGCAGCTGCGCGAGCGCGCGGCGGAGCTGCAGGCGCGCCTCGAGGAGGAGCGCCGCCAGTCCGAGGAGAAGCTGCGCCTGGTGAACGAGGCGCGTGCCGCGCTCGAGGCGAGCTTCAAGTCCCTCTCCGCCGATGCGCTGAAGAGCAACAACCAGTCGTTCCTCGAGCTGGCGCGCGAATCGCTCAAGGGCTTCCAGGAGTCGGCGAGGGGCGACCTGGACAAGCGCCAGCTCGCCATCGACCAGCTCGTGGCGCCGGTGAAGGCGTCGCTCGAGAAGGTGGACGAGAAAATCCACCTGCTGGAGAAGGCGCGCCTCGAGGCCTACGGCGAGATCCGCCAGCAGTTCACGCACATGGCGCAGGTGCAGGAGCAGCTGCGCAACGAGACCTCCAACCTCGTGAAGGCGCTGCGCCAGCCGCACGTGCGCGGCCGCTGGGGCGAGGTGCAGCTGCGCCGCGTGGTGGAGATGGCGGGCATGCTCGAGCACGTCGATTTCGTCGAGCAGGAGACGGCGCAGAACGACGAGGGGCAGCGCCTGCGTCCGGACCTCATCGTGCGCCTGCCCGGCGATCGCCAGATCGTGGTCGATTCCAAGGCGCCGATCTCCGCCTATCTCGACGCCCACGAGGCCGATGGCGAGGAGATCCGCAAGGCGAAGATCCGCGAGCACGCGCAGCTCGTGCGCTCGCACCTGCAGGCGCTCTCGCGCAAGAATTATTGGGAGCAGTTCGAGCCCACGCCCGAGTTCGTCGTGATGTTCATTCCCGGCGAGGCGTTCTGCAGCGCGGCGCTGGAATCCGATCCGGAGCTCCTCGATGCGGCCTTCGGCCAGAACGTGATCATCGCCTCGCCCGCCTCGCTCATGGCGCTCCTCAAGGCGGCGGCCTACGGCTGGCGCCAGGAAAGCATCCAGGAAAACGCGCGCGCCATCAGCCAGCTCGGGCAGGAGCTGCACGCGCGCCTCGGCGCCATGGCGCAGCACCTGGAGAAGCTCGGACGGAACCTGCAATCCGCGAGCGACAGCTACAACGCAGCGATCGGCTCTCTCGAATCGCGCGTGCTCGTCTCGGCGCGCAAGTTCAAGGAGCTCGGCGCCACGTCGAAGGACGCGGAGATCGTCGAGCTGCGCGCGGTGGAAGGCGGCGTGCGGCGCCAGCAATCGCTCGAGCCGATGGAATAAACGCGGCTTTCCTGCACGCGGAACGGCGTTCGTTTCCCTTGATCGGACGGGCGCGCGAGTGCACGATGGGCGCGCTTCGCCATCCCCAAAATTCCGAGGAGACTTCGCCATGATCCAGGGCCGGTGGGCAATTCCGCTTCTCTTCCTCGCGGGCGCCGCGCTCGCGAGCCCCGAAAAGGCGGCCTCGCCGCCGAGCTTCTCCACGCTCACGCTGACGCCCCTGCAGATCGAGGGGCTCACCAACGACAACGCGGGCAACCTCTACGCGCCGGGCCGCAACGCCGGCGCGGGCGTCCCGTGCCCCGTGTACCGCGTGGCGCTCGACAATCCCACGCCGGTGGTGGTGGGGAACATTCCCGCGCCGAGCGCGACCGGGCAGTGCTCCCCGAGCGGTCTCGCCTTCGGGCCCGACGGCAAGCTCTACGTCACGCAGAGCAACGGCGCGATCTATCGCTTCACGCCCGATGCGAGCGCACCGCCGTTGGCCGATCTCTTCGCGAGCAACGTCTCGGGCACCAACGGCCTCGCCTTCGATTGGAACGGCAACGTCTGGACCGGCGACGGCACGACGAACCAGGGCCGCGTCTGGCGCATCTCGCCCGACGGCACGCCGACGCTCGTGTTCCACATCCAGCCGATGGCGAACGACGCCGGCGTGGGCCGCAGTGCCGTGACACTTCCGCCGGGCACCGCGCAGGGGCTGGTGGCGAACGGACTGCAGTTCGACAGCGCCCACAACCTCTACATCGCCGACACGGCGCGCGGCGCGATCTGGCGCGTGCACGTGAGGCACGACGGCACGCCCGAGGCGCGCACCGGCTGCGACACCACGTTCCCCGCGGATACGCTGTGCCTGAACCACATCTGGTTCCAGCACGCGTCGCTGGAGGGCGCGGACGGCATCGTGCTCGACAAGGCCGGCAACGTCTGGGTCGATGCGAACGAGCGCAACGCCGTGGTCTTCGTTTCCAACGCGCGGCGCGAGGCGGTGGAAGTGTTCCGCAATCCGGTGGCGGCGAGCGGGCTGCGCAACGAGGGTCCGCTCGAGACGCCGACCAGCCCGGTGCTCGCGGGCCATACCTTCTGCACCGCGAATTCCGACGGCAGCCGGCGCGACAACGTGCCGGCGACGGGCGGCGAAGTCGGCAACGGCGGGCCGAAGGGCCTCATCTCCTGCCTCGACCAACCGGTGAAGATTCCCGGCATGGTGCTTCCGGTCCACTGAACGGGCGCGAGTCCCGCGGTTCCCCGCGGGACTCGCCGCCCCGTCAGCGGGCCTCGATGCCGCGCACGATCGCTTCGGTGAAAGTCGCGGTGTTCCCGGTGCCGCGAATGTCGCCGGTGCGCGCCGCGGGATCGGCGAGCGCGGCGGTCGTCGCCTGCGACATCGCCTCGGCCGCGGCCACCGCTTCCGCGATGCCCCGGTCGTGCCCCAGCCATTCGAGCAGCATGCGCGTCGACTCGATCATCGCGTAGGGATTGGCGATGCCGCGTCCGGCGATATCGGGCGCCGAGCCGTGCGTCGCCTGCGCCATGGCGATTCGTCCCTCGCCGATGCAAAGGCCCGGCGCCATGCCGAGGCCGCCGACGAGCCCCGCGGCCTCATCCGAGAGAATGTCGCCGAACATGTTGGTGGTGACCACCACGTCGAAGCTCTGCGGGTCGCGCACCAGGCGCATCGCGAAGGTGTCCACGATCACGTCGTCCACGCGCACGTCGGGATATTCGGCCGCGGCGCGCCGGCATTCCTCGACGAACATGCCGCAGCCGAGCTTGAACACCGTGTCCTTGTGCACGTAGGTCATGTGCTTGCGGCGCCGGCGCGCGAGGTCGAGCGCGGCCTTCGCCACGCGGTAGCTCGCGCGGCGCGTGATGACGCGCATCGAGAGCGTCATGTCCTCGGTGGGCCGGAACTCCCCCGACCCCATGAACATGTTGCGGTCCGGCTGGAAGCCCTCGTTGTTCTCGCGCACGATGATGAGGTCGATGTCGTCGTGCAGGCAGCCGAGGCCCGGATAGGAGCGCGTCGGCCGGACGTTGGCGAAGAGATCGAAGCGCTTGCGCAGGATCGGGTGCGGATTGATCGCTTCCGGCCTCTTCGGGTACGCACGGTGGCCGATCGGACCGAGGATCCAGCCATCGAGCGTGGGGAGCGTGTCGAGGGTCTCGCGGGGAAGCGTGGCTCCGTGCGTGTCGAGCGCGCGGCGGCCGATCGGAAGCGGGCGCCATTCGATCGCGACGCCATGGCGCGCCGCGGCCGCCTTCGCGACCGCGACCGCCGCCGGAACGATCTCGTGGCCGATGTCGTCGCCTTCGAGGATGCCGATCTTCAGGGGTGCGTTCATCCCGCGATTATCGGCGAGCGCGGCGCACACGGCCACCGTCCCGCGCGGGGGAACGGTATCATTTCGGTATGAAGGTGATCGGCATCGCGGGATACAGCGGCAGCGGCAAGACCACGCTCATCGAGAAGGTGATCCCGCTCCTCGTGGGACTGGGGCTTCGCGTGTCGCTGGTGAAGCACGCGCACCACGAGTTCGACGTGGACCGGCCCGGCAAGGATTCGTACCGCCACCGCCACGCCGGCTGCACGGAGGTGCTGGTGAGCTCCGACCGCCGCTGGGCGCTGATGCACGAATTGCGCGGCGCGCCCGAGCCGACGCTCGCCGAGCAGCTGCGGCATCTGTCGCCCTGCGACGTGGTGATCGTCGAGGGCTACAAGCGCGAGCCGATTCCGAAGCTCGAGGTGCACCGGCGCGCCGCGGACGCGCCGCTGCTTTATCCCGAAGATCCGCACGTGATCGCGATCGCCACCGACGAGCCGCTCGATACGTCGCTCCCGCAGATCGCGCTTGACGATGCCGAGGGCGTCGCGCGTTTCCTGGTCGAGCACTTCGGTCTGGCTCGCGTGCGGCTGGTGGGCTAGCGATGACGGTGACGATCCTCTATTTCGCCGCGCTGCGCGAGCGCGTGGGCGTTTCGCATGAGCAGGTGGCGCTGCCGCCGGGCGCGCCCACCGTGGCGAGCCTCGTCGACCAGCTGCGCTCGCGCGACGCGCGCTGGACCGAGGCCTTCGCGCCCGGCAAGACGTGGCGCGTCTCGGTGAACCAGCACATGGCCGACACCGCGACGCCCATCAAGCCCGGCGACGAGGTCGCGTTCTTTCCGCCGGTGACCGGGGGCTGATCGTGCCCACGGTGCGCGTTCAGCAAGCCGATTTCGACACGGGGCGCGAGCTGGAGACGCTCACGCGCGGGCGGGTCGACGTCGGCGCGGTCGCGAGCTTCGTGGGACTCGTGCGCGACGCGAACGACGGCCATGCGATCCGCGGCATGACGCTCGAGCACTATCCGGGCATGACCGAGAAGGCGCTGGAAGCGATCGTCGCCGAGGCGCATGGGCGCTGGGACCTCGTCGACACGCTCGTGATCCATCGCGTGGGAGCGCTCGCGCCGGGCGAGCGCATCGTGCTGGTCGGTGTCGCGAGCGCCCACCGCGGCGAGGCCTTCGCCGCGTGCGAGTTCATCATGGATTACCTCAAGACGCGCGCGCCGTTCTGGAAGCGCGAGGACACGCCCGAGGGCAGTCGCTGGGTCGATGCGCGCGCGAGCGACGACGCGGCCGCCGGCCGCTGGGACTGATCCCGTATAATTTGCACACACTTCCCGGTCCAATCGAACAACGGCCCGGTCCGAGCGATCGGCCGCCGGGGTGAAACACTGTCGTGAGGAGGTCATGCATGCATAGCGGTCGCAGGAAGGCGCTGCAGGGCGCGGGCGGGCTCGCGGTGATGGGACTCATGGCCGCGGCGGGACTCTTGAGGCCGACCGCCGCGCGCGCGGAGTGGAACAAGGAGGCCTTCACCACCAAGTCGTTCGCCGACGCGGTGAAGGCGATGGGCGGCTCGCAGCCCACCGAGAGCCACGACATCCTCATCAACTCGCCGGACATCGCGGAGAACGGCGCGGTGGTTCCGTTCACCATCTCCAGCAAGGTGCCGAACACGCAATCGATCGCGCTCCTCGTCGAGAAGAACCCCAACATCCTCGCCGCCGATTTCGAGATCCCGCAGGGCACGGAGCCGTGGATCAACACGCGCGTGAAGATGGGCCAGACCTCGCGCGTCATCGCGCTGGTGAAGGCGGGCGACAAGTACTACTACAACGCCAAGGAGGTGAAGGTGACCCTCGGCGGCTGCGGAGGCTGAGATGGCCGATCCGATGAAGATCCGCGCCAGGATGGAAGGCGACCTGGTCGAGGTGAAGGTGCTGATGGCGCACGAGATGGAGACCGGGCTGCGCAAGGATTCGAGCGGCAAGCTGGTTCCCGCGTGGTTCATCCAGAACGTCACCGCGACCTGCAACGGCAAGACCGTGCTCGCCGCGGAGTGGGGACCGGCGGTCTCC
Source organism: Burkholderiales bacterium (assembly GCA_025936275.1). GTDB lineage: Bacteria > Pseudomonadota > Gammaproteobacteria > Burkholderiales > Usitatibacteraceae > Usitatibacter. The sequence continues at coordinate 8,723 of JAICTR010000015.1, read as the reverse complement.
AAGAACCCGTTCCTGTCGTTCCGCTTCCGCGGCGGCAAGCCGGGAGACAAGGTCGCGATCAGCTGGGTGGACAACCACGGCGACAAGCGCACCGACGAAGCGACCATCTCCTGAACCGCGAATCGACGAGGAGAGCCTAGTGAACCCGATCCAACGGGCGGTAAGCCTGGTCTGTGCCGCTTGCGCGCTCGCCGCGTTCGGCGTGCACGCGCAGTCGAGCACCGAGCAGGAGATCGAGAAGTACCGGCAGCAGGTGGGCGAGGAGAATCCGGCCGAGCTCTGGGAGATGCGCGGCGAGGCGCTGTGGAAGCAGCCGCGCGGTCCGAAGCACGCGTCGCTCGAGCAATGCGACATCGGCTTGGGGCCGGGGGTGGTGAAGGGCGCGTACACGGTGCTGCCGAAATACTTCGCCGACACCGGCAAGGTGCAGGACCTGGAGTCGCGCCTCGTCACGTGCATGGAGACGCTGCAGGGCCTCACTCGCGAGGAAGCGACCAAGAACCATTTCGGCAGCGGGCCGAAGCGCTCGCCGATGGAGGCGCTGGTCGCCTACATCACCTCGGAGTCGCGCGGCATTCCGATGCACGTCTCGGTCTCGCGCCCCGAGGAGAAGGAAGCCTACGAGATCGGCAAGAAGATGTTCTTCTACCGCGCCGGCCCGCACGACTTCGCCTGCGCGACCTGCCACGGGCATCCCAACCTGCGCATCCGCCTGCAGGACCTGCCCAACCTCACCGATCCGAAGGATGCGCAGCGCGCCTACACCACGTGGCCCGGCTACCGCGTCTCGCAGGGCGAGGTGCGCACCATGCAGCATCGCCTGAACGACTGCTACCGCCAGCAGCGCTTCCCGGAGCCGGGCTACGCGTCGGACGCCGTGACCGCGCTCACGATGTACCTCGCGGTGAACGCGAACGGCGGCAAGTACAACGGCCCGGCGGTCAAGCGCTGAAGCGGAGGACGGGATGAACAACCACAAACTTCGCATCGCGGCGCTCGCCGCGGGCACCGCCCTCGTCGTCGCGGGCTGCGCGGCGCTCACCTCCTCGCACGATGCCGAGCGGGACGCGGTCGCGCTCATGAAGAAGGACTTCCACAGCCGCGGCCAGGCGACGCTCGATCGCCTCGACCAGGACGAGGTGCAGAAGGCGTGCACGCGCTACGCCGAGACCGGGAAGCTCCCCGAGGGCGAGGCGCAGCACCTGCAGCAGGCGCAACTCGCGACCGTGAAGTATCCGGCCGATGGCGATTACCTCGGCGACTGGAAGGCGGGCGAGAAGATCGCGCAGACCGGCAAGGGCAAGCAGTGGAACGAGAAGCCCACGGCGAAAGCCGGCGGCAACTGCTATGCCTGCCACCAGCTCGCGAAGCACGAGCTTTCGTACGGCACCATCGGGCCGAGCCTCTATCACTTCGGGCGCACGCGCGGCTACGGCGTCGACATGCAGAAGTACGTGTACGCCAAGGTGTACAACCCGCAGGCCTTCACGGCGTGCTCGAGCATGCCGCGCTTCGGCTACCACGGCATCCTCACCGAGCAGCAGATCAAGGACGTGGTGGCGCTGCTGCTCGACCCGAAGTCGCCGGTCAACCAGTGAGCCCTTTCGCGCGGGGCGCCGCGTCCGTCGCGGCTCCCGCGTTCCTCGCGGTACTCGCCCTCGCGCCCTTCGCGGCGCGCGGCGCGGAAACTTCCGCGACGTATGCCTCCCGCGAGCTCGCACCCGAGGCGGCGCTCAAGGCGGCGCAGGCGGCGCTCGCGAGCTGTCGCGCCGCGGGCTACCAGGTGACGGTCGCGGTGGTCGATCGCGCCGGGCTGGTACGCGTGGTGCTGCGCGACCGCTACGCCGGCCCGCATACGCTCGATGTTTCCACCAACAAGGCGTGGACCGCGGCGACCACGCGCACGCCGACTTCCGAGCTGGCGAAGATCACGCGGCCGGGCGACGCGCTGGCGGGATTGCGAGAAGTGCCGCGCATCACCGCGCTTGCCGGCGGGCTTCCGGTGGAGGCGGGCGGCACGCTCCTCGGCGGCATCGGCGTTTCCGGCGCACCGGGGGGCGAGGCCGACGAGCGCTGCGCCAAGGCCGGGCTCGCCGCGATCGCCGACGACCTGGAGTTCTGAATGAACCGCCGCGAGTTCCTCGAGGCGCTCGCGATCGGCGCGGCGTCCGGGCTGCCGCTCGCGAGCCGCGCGGCCCTCGCGTCCGAAGGCGATGCGGTCTACGACGTGCCGCGCTTCGGCAACGTGAGCCTGCTGCACTTCACCGATTGCCACGCGCAGTTGAAGCCGGTGCATTTCCGCGAGCCGGAGGTGAACATCGGCGTGGCGGGCGCGGCGGGGAAACCGCCTCACCTGGTGGGCGAGGCGTTCCTGAAGGCGTACGGCATCGCGCCGGGCACGCGCGAGGCGCACGCGTTCACATACCTCGATTTCGTCGATGCCGCGCGCGCGTACGGCAAGCTGGGCGGCTTCGCGCACCTCGCGACGCTGGTGAAGCGCCTGCGCGCCTCGCGCCCCGGCGCGCTGCTCCTCGACGGCGGCGACACGTGGCAGGGCTCCGGCGTCTCGCTGTGGACGAAGGGGCAGGACATGATCGAGGCGCAGAAGGCGCTCGGCGTGGACATCATGACCGGCCACTGGGAATTCACGTACGGCGCCGCGCGCGTGAAGGAGGTCGTGGACCGCGACTTCAAGGACCGCATCGAGTTCCTCGCGCAAAACATCGCCACCGCCGATTTCGGCGACCCGGTGTTCAAGGCGTACACGATCCGCGAGATGAACGGCGTACCGGTCGCGATCATTGGCCAGGCGTTTCCCTATACGCCGATCGCGAATCCGCGCTACCTCATGTCGGAGTGGACCTTCGGCATCAAGGAGAGCGACCTGCAGAAGCGCGTGGACGAGGCGCGCGGGAAGGGCGCGAAGGTCGTGGTGCTCCTCTCGCACAACGGCATGGACGTGGACCTCAAGCTCGCCTCGCGCGTGAGGGGCATCGATGCAATCCTCGGCGGCCACACGCACGACGCGGTGCCGCGCCCGGTGGCGGTGAAGAACGCGGGCGGCACGACGCTCGTCACCAATGCCGGCAGCAACGGGAAGTTCGTCGCCGTGCTCGACTTCGATTGCCGCGACGGGCGCATCCGCGATTGGCGCTACCGGCTGCTGCCGGTGTTCTCGAACCTGCTCGCGGCGGATCGCGAGATGCAGGCGGTGATCGACAAGGGGCGCGCGCCGTATGCGGCGAAGCTCGGCGAGAAGCTCGCGGTGAGCGAAGGGCTCCTCTACCGGCGTGGCAACTTCAACGGCTCCGTGGACCAGCTGATCCTCGATGCATTGATGCAGGTGAAGGGTGCCGAGATCGCCTTCTCGCCCGGGTTCCGCTGGGGTACGACGCTCCTTCCGGGCGACGCCATCACGATGGAGGACGTGATGGACTGGTCGGCGATCACCTATCCCTATTCGACGCTGAACGACTTCAGCGGCGAGATGATCAAGACCATCCTCGAGGACGTCTGCGACAACCTCTTCAACGCCGATCCTTACTACCAGCAGGGCGGCGACATGGTGCGCGTGGGCGGCCTCACCTACACCTGCACGCCGGGCGAGACCATCGGCAAGCGCATCAGCGACATGCGCCTCAATGGCAAGCCCATCGAGGCGAAGAAGACCTACAGGGTCGCGGGCTGGGCGCCCGTCGCGGAAGGCGCGCGAGGCGAGCCGATCTGGAACGTGATCGCCGCTTACCTGCGCGACCGCAAGTCGATTCCCGCACCGAAGCTCAACCTGCCGCGCTTGGTCGGCGTCGAGGGAAATGCAGGCATCGCGTAAATAGGGCGTGAACCGGGGACAGACCACGTGTCCCATCAGCAAGAACGTACGGTGCCCGCACGAGTCGTTCTCGCAGATGGGACAAGTGGTCTGTACCCGGTTCGTTCTGCCCTCATACCTGGCGACGGCGCCGTCGGAACGCGGATCGGAGCCGCCCTCGACGAGGCCGCTCGGATGGCGAATGACCGCGCCGGCGTGGCCGACCACCTCGTCGTACGCGCCGACGACTTCCACTTCGTGGCCCATGCGCGCCAACGCCTCGATCACGGCGGGCGGGAAGCGCGACTCGAGCTTGAGCGTGTCGCTGGTCTGTCCCCAGGTGCGGCCGAGGAGCCAGCGCGGGGCGGCGATCGCATCGGCCGGGTTCATGCCGAAGACCATGGTGCGCGTGAAGACGGCGCTCTGCGTCTGCGGCTGGCCGTCGCCGCCCATGTTGCCGTACACCATCGCGCGCCCATCGGAGAGAAGCGCGAGCGCGGGGTTGAGCGTGTGGAAAGGCTTGCGGCCGGGTGCCAGCGCATTGAGCGCGCCCTCGTCGAGCGAGAAGCTGCAGCCGCGGTTCTGCCAGTTGATGCCCGATTCCGCGAGCACCACGCCGCTGCCGTACTCGTGGTAGAGGCTCTGGATGAAGCTCACGGCGCAGCCGCGCTCGTCGATCGCCCCCATCCAGACGGTATCGGCCGGTCCCTTGCCCGCGCCCCACGGGGCGGCGCGCGCGCGATCGATGCGCGCGGCGAGGGACGCGATGCTTTCCGGCGCGAGGAAAGACTGCGCATCCACCTTCATGTAGGCCGGGTCGGTGACGTGGCGATCGCGGATGCCGAACGCCTGCTTCACGGCCTCCACGCAGAGGTGCACGTATTCGGCACCGTGCGGATCGACGCGTCCCACCTGCAGCGCATCCAGGATGCCGAGGATCAGCAGCGACACCACGCCCTGCGTCGGCGGCGGCATGTTGTAGAGGGTGCCGAGCGAGTGGCGCAGCTGCAGCGGCTCCCGCCACATCGCGCGGTGCCGCTCGAGGTCCTCGAGCGCGACGGGGCTTCCCACCGCCGCGAGGTCGCCCGCGATGGAGCGCGCGAGATCGCCGCGATAGAAGTCGGCGAGCCCCGCCTGCGCGAGCCGATCGAGCGTCGCCGCGAGCCGCGCATTGCGAAAGCGCGTGCCGGTGATCGGCGCGGCGCCGGCGACCAGGTATGTCTCATCGAATCCCGGCTGCCCGCGCAGCCCCTCGAGCTTCGCCTGCGTGGTCGCGGTCTGGCTGCGCGTGACGGCGATGCCCTCGCGCGCGTAGTGGATCGCATCGGCGAGCAGGCGCGTGAGCGGCATGCGGCCGCCGAGCTGCGCCGCGCTCAACGAAAGCGCGAGCTCCCATCCGGAGACGGTGCCCGCCACGGTGTTCGCCGCGACGCCGCCGCGAAACGGGATCGACGAGAGCCCGCGCTCGCGATACGACGCGATGCTGGCCCCGTGCGCGGCGGCGCCGCATGCATCGATGGCGCGCGGCGGCTCGCCCGGCACGTGGACCAGCCAGAACGCGTCGCCGCCGATGGAATTCATGTGCGGATAGACGACGGCGATGGTGGCCGCGGCGGCGACCATCGCCTCGATGGCGTTGCCGCCTTCGCGCATCACGGCGAGGGCGGACTGTGCGGCGAGCGCATGGGGGGCCACCGCCATGCCGCGCGTGCCGCGGATCGGTTGGGACATCGGGGAAACGCTCCGGGTAACTGGATCGGGCCTGCGTCGGCGATTCTAGCGTGCGAGCGGATTGACCTCCATCAATTGCCTTTTGCGCCTCGATCCGAGACACTGGCGGCGCCGCGCGCCAGCGCGGCCCATGGAGGGATAACCACAATGCACGCGCTGCTCCGCTTCTCGGCGATCGTCGACAACGTCAATTCCTGGATCGGCCGGAAGGTCGCGTGGCTCGGGCTCGTCGCGGTGCTCGTGTGCACGGCGAACGCCACGGCGCGCTACGCGTTCAGCATGGCCTCGAACGCGTGGCTGGAGCTGCAGTGGTACCTCAACTCCGCGGTGTTCCTGCTGGTCGCCGGCTACACGCTCAAGCGCAACGAGCACGTGCGCATCGACGTCGTGATCGGCAAGCTCTCGCCGAAGGCGCAGGCGTGGATCGACATCATCGGCGGGCTCTTCTTCCTGCTGCCGGCGGTGGTGATCATCGGCTATTACAGCTGGCCCTCGCTCGTGAACTCGTGGGACATCCAGGAGTACTCGTCGGATGCGGGCGGACTCATCCGCTGGCCGGTGCGCCTCCTGATCCCCGTCTCCTTCGCGCTCCTCGCGCTGCAGGGAATCTCGGAGGTGATCAAGCGGATCGGCTTCCTGCGCGGACTCGTGCCCGCCTCGGAATTCGAGAAAAAGGGGCACGCCTGATGTCCTTCGAGATGATGGCGCCCCTGATGTTCATGGGGCTGGTGGTCTTCCTGCTGATCGGCTATCCGGTCGCCTTCTCGCTCGCGGCGAACGGCCTGCTCTTCGCGGTGGTGGGCATCATCCACGGCACGGTCGGACCGGAGCTCCTGCAGGCGCTTCCCGAGCGCGTGCTGGGCATCATGTCCAACGCGACGCTGCTCGCGATCCCGTTCTTCACCTTCATGGGCCTGATCCTCGAGCGGAGCGGCATGGCCGAGGACCTGCTCGATACGATCGGGCAGCTATTCGGCCGTGTGCGAGGCGGCGTCGCGTACGCGGTGGTGTTCGTGGGCGCGCTCCTCGCCGCGACGACGGGCGTCGTCGCGGCCTCGGTGCTCGCGATGGGCCTCATCTCGCTCCCGGTGATGATGCGCTACCGCTACGCGAACTGGCTCTCCGCGGGCGTGATCACGGCCTCGGGAAGCCTCGCGCAGATCATCCCGCCGAGCCTGGTGCTGATCGTGCTCGCCGACCAGATGGGCGCCTCGGTGGGCGACTTCTACGAGGGCGCGCTCTATCCGGGCCTCGCGCTCGCCGGCTGCTATGCGCTGTGGGTGTTCATCGTCTCGATCGTGAAGCCGCGCGCCGCACCCGCATGCCCGCCGGAGTTCCGCCGCTATTCGGGCCTCGAGCTGGGGGTGCGCGTCCTCACCACGATGATCCCGCCGCTGGTGCTGATCTTCCTCGTGCTGGGCACCATCTTCCTCGGCGTGGCCACCCCGACCGAGGGCGGGGCCATGGGCGCGTCGGGCGCGATCCTCATGGCTCTCATCAAGCGCAAGCTCTCGTGGACGCTGATGCGCCAGGCGCTGGAGTACACGGCGACCATGACGAGCTTCGTGATGTTCATCCTCATCGGTTCCACCGTCTTCAGCCTGGTCTTCCGCGGCGTGGACGGCGACCTCTGGGTGGAGCACCTGCTCACGACGGTGCCCGGCGGCGCGCTCGGCTTCCTCATCGTGGTGAACGCGCTGATCTTCTTCCTCGCGTTCTTCCTCGACTACTTCGAGATCGCGTTCATCATGGTGCCGCTCCTCACGCCGGTCGCGCAGAAGCTCGGCATCGACCTGGTGTGGTTCGGCGTGCTGATGGCGGTCAACATGCAGACCTCGTTCCTGCACCCGCCCTTCGGGTTCGCGCTCTTCTACCTGCGAAGCGTGGCGCCGACGTCGGTGAAGACATCGGAGATCTATTGGGGCGCGGTGCCGTTCGTGGTGATCCAGATCATGATGGTGGCGACGATCATCGCGTTCCCCGGCATCGTCACCAACAACATCACCGCCGCGCCGGGCGCGATCAAGGGCTCGGCCTTCGAGGAGCTGCAGCGGCAGATCGGCGGAGGTGCGCCGAGCGCGCCGGGCGCGGCAGGCACGCCCAAGGGCGGCCAGGCGCCGCAGAAGGCCGACGACGCGGCGAGCGAGATCGAGCGGGCGTTGCGCGGCGAATAGCTTCGGGCGGCGATGAACATCCGCATCGAGACCAAGGCCGACCATGTGCGCGCCTGGGTCGATGGCGAGTTCGACCTCGCGGCAGCCCGCGAGGGCATCCTCGCGCTCGCGCAGAAGTGCCGCGCCGCGGGCCTCGACCGCGTGCTCATCGACGCGCGCGGCGTGACGACCCGCGTCCCGGCCGACTATCGGGAGGCGGTGGCCAAGGTGATCGCGGACGAGACGGGCGTGCGGCTGCGCCTGGCGGTGGTCGTGAGCACCGAGAACATGTTCACGAAGACGCTCGAGCGCACCGCGGAGAGCCTGGGCGCCGAGGTCCACACCACCGATTCGATGGCCGAGGGCCTGATCTTCCTCGGCTTGATGGGCGAGCGCTGATCGGAAGACCGCGCCCGATGTGACAAGGCCCCCCGGTTCGCCGGGGGGCCTCGATCGCGTTACTTGCCGAACGGGTGGCTGTACACGAAGCTCTCGTACGTGAACTCCGCCGTACGGTGCCACAGGAACTCGTGGGTGCGGAACTTCTTCCACGGCTCGTACAGCTTCTTCCACGCCGGGTTCTTCGACGCCTCGTCCTCGTACAGCTCGTAGGCGGCCTTCTGCGCCGCGGCAAGGATGGGCGTGGAGAACGCGTGCAGCTTCACGCCGTTCTTCACCAGGCGCTCGAGGGCATCGAGGTTCTTGAAGTCGTACTTGGCCATCATGTCGATGTTCGCCTCGTACGACGCGCACTCGATGGCCGCCTGGTATTCCTTGGGCAGCTTGTCCCACTCCTTCGTGTTCACGTAGAAGGAGTACATCGAGTTGCTCTCCCACCAGCCCGGGTAGTAGTAGTTCGGCGCCACCTTGTAGAAGCCGAGCTTCTCGTCGTCGTAGGGGCCGACCCATTCGGCCGCGTCGATGGTGCCCTTCTCCAGCGCCGGGTAGATATCGCCGCCGGCGATCTGCTGCGACACCACGCCGAGCTTCGCCAGGACGCGGCCGGCAAAGCCGCCGATGCGGAATTTCAG
>JAICTR010000004.1 GCA_025936275.1 Burkholderiales bacterium | reverse complement strand
GTGAACGAGGCCGCGTTCTACATCCTCGACGGCGAGGGCTACGAGGTGCACGACGGCATCCGCTACGACTGGAAGGCGGGCGACATCGCGATCGTGCACAACAACTGCGTGCACCAGCATTTCAACGCGAGCCCGACGAAGCCCGCGCGCGCGTTGGTGCTGAAGACGAAGCCGATGTTCATGTTCATGAACATGCTCTTCCAGCACCAGGTCGAGCCGCGTCCGAGCGAGCCGGCGGCGGGGCCGGAGGCGGCCGCCTTCAAGGCGCGCGAGGGCGAGAGCGACTTCAACCACGAATCATGACCGTCATTCCCGCGAAAGCGGGAATCCGGTGGGTCCCCGCCTTCACGGGGACGACGAACGAGAAAGGAGCCGAACATGGCCTGGGGTGAATCGAAGAGCTGGAAGAAGGGCACCGCGAACCAAGCGCTCTACCAGGCGCTGCTGGACGATGCGGCCGCCGCGCCTGCGCGCAACGCCAAGCGCAGGAAGATCGTGCATCCGGAGGACATGCCGTGGGAGCTCTCGCGGCACGGGCTCCTCAAGCACCTGCTGAACGAGGGCATGAACACGCGCATGGAGACGGTGGATGCGTACATGCTGATCATTCCGCCGGGAAGCAAGTCGGGCAAGCATCGCCAGCTCGCGGAGGAGTGCCTCTACGTGGTGGAGGGGCGCGGCTACGACCTGCACGTCGACTACGACGTCGAGATCACCGACACCTACCACTGGACGCCGCAGAAGGAAGTGAAGCGCTACGAGTGGGAAGCGGGCGACGTGATCTACATCCCGCCCAACACCGCGAGCCAGCATTTCAACGCCGATCCGGACCGCCCGGCGCGGCTCATCTCCGCGGTGAACCGCATCTTCAAGCACTCGGGACTCAACGACCTCGAGCAGATCGAGGACGCCCCGGAGTACCGCCCGGGCGTGACGGTCACGCCGGAGCTGGTGGAGCAGTTCCTCACCGGCAAATTCAAGGTGCCCGCTTAGGACGAAGGCGGAGCAGCCACAGATGAACACGGATGAACACAGATAGGTCTTCGCATTTGGCGCCACGGGTCGATTCGCCCACGGTCCATCTGTGTTCATCCGTGTTCATCCGTGGTTCCAACTCGCATTGAAAGTGGGAAAGACATGGCAAACGAACTGAATACCGCGCTGGTTTCCGAGGAGATGGCGAAGAAGTTCGCCACGGAGAAGGAAACCCCGTACACGCGCTGGGTGAGGTCCGAGGGGCTGGAGATCCAGAGCGCGATCTACCAGCCGAACCTGCACACGGTGGAGGTGAAGCCGTGGGCCTCGCGGGGCGGCAAGGGCGTCTTCCTCGACCACGATGCCTCGCGCACCTCGAACAGCGCCTACGTGTGCGAGATCCCGCCGGGCGCGAGCCTCGCGCCATGGCGCCACCTCTTCGAGGAGATGATCTACGTCCTCGACGGCCGCGGCTCGACCACCGTGTGGAACGACTCCGGCGCCAAGGTGACCTTCGAGTGGAAGGCGGGCGCGATCTTCGCGATCCCCCTCAACACCACGCACCAGCACTTCAACGCCTCGGGCAAGGACGCGGCGCGCTTCGTCTCGGTCACCAACGCGCCGGCGATGATCAACGCGTTCGGCGATCTCGAATTCGTCTTCGGCACGAAGCACGATTTCCGCGAGCGCTTCAGCGGCGAGCCGGACTTCTTCGCCAACAAGGGCGAGCAGAAGGGGCTCCTCCTCGACACCAACTTCGTCGCCGACGCGATCAACCTTCCGCTGATCCCGGCCAAGGAGCGCGGGGCGGGCGGCGGCCACATCCGCTTCAACATGGCCAAGGGCACCACCAACAGCCACATCTCGCAGTTCCCGATCGGCACCTACAAGAAGGCCCACGCCCACGGTCCCGGCGCGTACGTGATGATGATGAGCGGGGAGGGCTACAGCCTCATGTGGCCGGAGGGCGAGAAGCCGCGGCGCTACGACTGGCGTGAAGGCACCCTCATCACCCCGCCCAACATGTGGTTCCACCAGCACTTCAATACCGGCACCACGCCCGCCCGCTATCTCGCGTTCAAGCAGGAGGGCGTGGCGATCCGCAATGCGCAGGGCGTCCCCAAGGCCTGGATCAGCAAGCGCATCGGCGGCGACCAGATCGATTACGCCGACGAGTCCCCGGAAGTGCGGCGCATGTTCTCCGAGGCGCTCGCCAAGCATGGCCTGCAGTCGCGCATGGAAGACGCGTACAAGGCCGAGCTCGCGGACCTGCCGCCCAAGGCGGCGGTGGCTGCCTGATCTGTTGCGTTTTTGCCGAAAGCCTTCGCATTTTTCTTGACGAAGCGGGGGCTTGCCGATACTCTTTTCGCAGCTCGTTCCACTTTAGATAGGGTCGTTCCTCATGCAGGAACAGTCGCCGAAAACAAACAGAAGCGGAGAGGAGAAGCGATGCAGAAGAAGATCCTGGTGATGGCGGTGGCGGCGGTGGTCGCGGCTCCCGCGATTTCGGCGGCCAAGGACATGGGCGACGACAACGTCGTCGAACTCTACGGCCGGGCGTATCCCGAGGTCATCATCCCGCATGGGCATGGCGCGACGGATGCCGACGCCACGGTGGCGACCTTCGCGGGCAAGCCGACCGGCGAGAATAGCGTCATCCGCCGCACGGAAATGTCGTCGAGCAACTCGCGGCTCGGCGTTCGCGGCCAGGAGAAGCTGGGCGGCACGCTCAAGGCGATCTTCCAGCTCGAGACCGAGTTCCACCTCGATTCCAACGATTCGGCCTTCGCGCAGCGCAACTCCTTCGTCGGCCTCTCAGACAAGAAGTGGGGCACGATCAAGCTGGGCCGCATGGATACGCCGTTCAAGACCTACGGCGACGACCTGTCGTTCCTCAGCGTGGGCAGCGGCAACTTCGTGTCCAGCAGCAACGTGCTGCGCAAGACCGGCTTCGGCACCAACTCGGCATCGAGCTTCCACCTGCGCCGCCAGAATGCGGTGCAGTACGAGTCGCCGACTTTCGCCGGGCTGGACTTCGCGGTGCAGTACTCCACCAACGAGGCGGATACGGAAACGCGCAAGGCTCGCGTGTGGTCGGGCGGCGTCGAGTGGGCCAGCGGACCGCTCAAGGTTTCGCTCGCGCACGAGATCCACTGGGACCTCTTCGGCATGTCGCGCAACGTTCCCAGCTCGATGTCCAACTTCAACGACCAGAGCGTGCACTCGAAGGACAAGGCCACCCAGGCCATGATCGAGTACAAGCTCGGGAAGATCCACAAGTTCGAGGCCGACTACATCCGCAAGGAGTACAAGGAAGACGCGACCCTTCCGGGCCGCGCCCTTTCGTACAAGAACAACGCCTACGAGCTGATCTGGACCGCGCGCTGGAGCAAGCAGTGGCGCACCGACGTGGAATACATCCGCTCGGAGAAGGGCAGCTGCTCGCGCGTCGACGCCGTCTGCAACACCGACGGCCTGGAAGGCTCGCAGCTGCAGGCCGGCGTGGCGTACTACTTCTCGCCGCGCACCTACATCTTCTTCATGGGCGCGCTCCTCAAGAACGGCTTCTCCTCGCGCTACAACAACGAGGACCTGCAGGACGTCTCCGTGGGCGAGGACGTCATGCAGTGGGCGCTGGGCCTCAGCCACTCGTTCTGAACTGCAGTCGTACGGCGCTCCCCCGCGGGAGCGCCCGGGAGTAGGCCGATTCGACGGGCGCTCGAGAGGCGCCCGCCTTTTTTTCAGGCCCCGCGAGAGGGCCGCCTGTGAGGAGAGTGCGATGAAGCGAGATCCCGGGGCCGCGCACCGGCCGGCACGCCGCAACTTCCACCGCGCGGCGCTCGCCGTGCTCGCGGCGCCGCTCGTCGCGCGGGCGCAGGGTGATGCGACGCCCAACGCCGCGGTTTACATGTACAAGGGCGCCGACCGCGACGCCCGCCTCCTCGCCGAGGCGAAGAAGCAGGGCAAGGTGGTGATCTACACCTCGCTCAACCTGAAGGACTCGGTGCCCATCACCGAGGCCTTCGAGAAGAAGACCGGCATCAAGACCGAGCTCTGGCGCGCGAGCAGCGAGAAGGTGCTGCAGCGCGGCGTGACCGAGGCGCGCGCCGGCCGCTTCTCGCCCGACGTCTTCGAGACCAACGGCCCGGAGATGGAGGCGCTCTACCGCGAGAAGCTCCTCGACGAGTTCTGGAGCCCGCATTTCGCCGACCTTCCCGAGGCCGCGTTCCCCTCGCACCGCCACTACGTCGCGGACCGCTTCAACTTCTTCACCATCGGCTACAACACCAACCTGGTGAAGCCGGAGGAAGTGCCGAACGCCTACGCCGACCTCGCCAAGCCGCAATGGGCCGGCCGCGTCGGCCTCGAGGCGGGCGACGTCGACTGGTTCGGCGCGCTGGTGAAATCGATGGGCGAGGAAAAGGGCCTCGCGTTCTTCCGCGCGCTCGCCGCGAACCGCCCGCAGATCCGCACCGGACACACGCTGATGGCCGAGCTTCTCGCTTCGGGCGAGATCCCGCTCGTCGCGGACATCTACAACCACAACGTCGAGCGCTTGAAGGTGAAGAGCGCGCCGGTGGAATGGAAGGCGCTCGATCCGACCTTCGGGCGGCCGAACGCGGTGGGGGTCGCGCGCCATGCGCCGCATCCGCACGCGGGGCTCGTCTTCGCCGACTTCATGCTCTCGCCCGAGGGGCAGGAGCTCATCAAGAAGCGCCACCGCGTGCCCTCGAGCCGCAAGGTGCACACCAAGCTCAACGATTTTCCGTTCCGCATGATCGATCCCGTGATCACCCTCGACGAGGATGAAAAGTGGGAGAAGCTGTGGGCGGAGCTGTTCCTCAAGGGGCAGCGCCCCACCAAGGCCAAGGATTAGGAGACCGCAATGGACACCAAACGACGCGCCATCATCGCCGCCGCGGCGCTCGCGGCATTCGCCGTTCCCGCCTTCGCCCAGCTCGGCTCGACGCCCGCGGAGATCACGGCCTACAACAAGCCGGATCGCGAGCAGAAGCTCTACGAGGCCGCCAAGAAGGAAGGCGCGCTCACCATCTACACCTCGGCGCAGGTGAAGGACATGGGCGCGCTGGTGGGCGCGTTCAACAAGAAGTATCCCGGCATCAAGGTCGAGATCTGGCGCTCGAGCAGCGAGAAGGTGCTGCAGCGCGCGGTGCAGGAGTCGCGCGCCGGCAAGCACACGTTCGACGTCGCCGAGACCAACGGCCCCGAGCTGGAGTCGATGCATCGCGAGAAGATCCTGCAGGCGATGCAGTCGCCCTACCTCAAGGACCTGATTCCCGAGGCGGTGCTTCCGCACAAGGAATGGACCGGCACGCGCCTGAACGTGTTCGTGCAGGCGTACAACACCCAGTCCGTGAAGAAGGAGGAGCTGCCCAAGAAGTGGGAAGACCTCCTCGATCCGCGCTGGAAGGGCCGGCTGGGGATCGAGCAGGAGGATTCCGACTGGCTCGCCGGCGAGGCCTCGGTGATGGGCGAGGACAAGGCCGTCAAGCTCTTCAAGGAGATCGTCGCCAAGAACGGCATCTCCGTGCGCAAGGGCCACACGCTCCTCACGCAGCTCGTCGTCTCCGGCGAGGTGCCGCTGGCGCTCACCGTGTACAACTACAAGGCCGAGCAGTTCAAGAACCAGGGCGCGCCGATCGACTGGTTCTCGATCGGCCCGGCGATCGCGCGGCCCAACGGCATCGGCGTCGCGAAACAGGCGCCGCACGCGCACGCCGCGGTGCTCTTCTACGACTTCGAGATCAGTCCCGAGGGCCAGAAGGTGCTGGTGAAGCGCGACTTCGTGCCGACCAACACCAAGGTCGAGACGCCGCTCTCCAGGATCCCGATGAAGTTCGTCGAGGCGCGCGTGACGCTGGACGAATACGAGAAGTGGGCGAAGCTCTATTCCGAAATCTTCGGCGCGAAGGGACGTTGAGCGGGGCATGGGCAAGGAATCGCACTACAGCAGCAAGAAGGACCGCGTCTTCGTCCGCGGCATCCAGGGCCAGTACAGCCTCAAGGACGAGCTCACTCGCCTGCGCTCCATGCCGCGCGTGATCCGCGGCAAGGACCTGCTCTTCAACGACGGGCCGCAATCCTTCAGCAAGCACTTCATCGAGCCCGTCGACGGCCTCACGCAGGTGCTGCACGTGCACCTCGAGGAGTACGGGCCGGGCGGGCGCACGCAGAAGCACGGCCACGTGAACGAGGCCGCCTTCTACATCCTCGACGGCAAGGGCTACGAGGTGCACGACGGCATCCGCTACGACTGGAATGCCGGCGACGTCGCCATCGTGCACATGAACTGCGTGCACCAGCATTTCAATGCCGACCCGGTGAAGCCGGCGCGCGCGCTGGTGCTGAAGCCGAAGCCGATGGTGATGTTCATGAACCTGCTCTTCCAGAAATCGGTGATCCCGCGGCCGACCGAGGCCACGCCCGAAGGCCAGGGCTTCGTGCCGCGGCATTTCGAGGAAAACCTCAACCATCCGGAGTGAGCGCATGACCGGCATCCGCCGCATCCTCGCCGTCCTCGCCGCGACCTGCGTGCCGCTCGCGGCGGCCGCGCAGGCGAGCCTCTACGAATACCGGGGCGCCGATCGCATGGAGAAGATCGTCGCCGCCGCGAAGCAGGAGGGCACGCTCACGCTCTACACGACGATCGCCGAGAAGGACCTGCCGGCGGTCATCAAGCCCTTCGAGGAGAAGTACGGCATCAAGGTGAACGTGTGGCGCGCCGGCACCGACAAGGTGCTGCAGCGCACGGTGCAGGAGACGCGCGCCGGCCGCTACGACGTGGACGCGGTGCACTTCGGCTCGCCGGAGATGGAGGCGCTCGCGCGCGAGAAGATCCTCGCGCCGGTGGCTTCTCCCGTGCAGAAGGACCTGCTCGAGGGCTCCGTTCCGGCGCACCGCAAGTGGGCGGCGACCATCCTCTCGGTCTGGGTCCAGGCGTACAACACGAACGCGGTGAAGAAGGCGGACCTGCCGAAGACCTGGCAGGACCTGCTCGATCCGAAATGGAAGGGCAAGCTCGGCATCGAGGCGAAGGACGAGGACTGGTTCGCGACCGTCGTCCACCAGATGGGCGGCGAGAAGCAGGGCCTCGCGTTCTTCCGCGAGCTGGTGGAGAAGAACGGCATCTCGGTGCGCAAGGGCCACACGCTGCTCGACAATCTCGTCGTATCGGGCGAGGTGCCGCTCGCGCTCACCGTCTACAACTACATGCCCGAGCAAGCCAAGCGCAAGGGTGCGCCGATAGACTGGTTCGTGATCCCGCCGGCGATCGCGCGGTCCAATGCGGTGGGTGTCACGGTGCACGCGCCGCATCCGGCCGCGGCGCTGCTCTTCTACGAGTACCTGCTGGGGCCGGACGGACAGAAGGCGATGACCAGCATCGACTACGTTCCGACCAACACCACCGTCGCCTCGCCGATGCAGGGCGTGAAGATCGTCCAGACGGACCCCATCGAGTCGCTGGACGAGGCGCGCAAGTGGGGGAAGCTCTTCGACGAGATCATCGTGCGCCGCGCCGGGAAGTAGCGCGGCGCGACCGGAGACCATGAGCGCAACCGCCCTTCCCGCATCCGGCAAGGCGCCCGGCAAGTCCTTCCGCGAGGTGTGGCTCATCATGATGGGCCACGGCCTCACGCACTGGTATCCCTCGACCTTCTATCTCCTGCTGCCGATCATCGGCAAGGAGCTGGGGCTCAGCTACAGCCAGATCGGCCTCATCATGACCTGCCAGTACGTGGCGGGCGCGATCGCCAACGTGCCGGGCGGCATCATCGTGGACACCGTGGGCCGCAAGGGCCTGCTGATGGCGCTCTCGCTCTTCTGGGTGGGATTCCCGTACCTCCTCATGGGCTTCAGCCACGGCTACGTGATGCTGCTTGCGTGCGTGATGCTGGTGGGCTTCGGCAACAGCCTCTGGCATCCGACCGCGATCCCGACCCTGGCGCGCCTCTATCCGCAGAGGAAGGGCCTCGTGCTCTCGCTGCACGGCATGGGCGGCAACGTGGGCGACGCGTTCGCGCCGATCGCGATCGGGGCGCTGCTCACGTGGTTCACGGCGCACTCGGTCGAGCACGCCTGGCGCAAGGTCGTCGTGATCAACGTGATCCCCGGCATGCTGATGTCGGTGCTGCTGCTGGTCTTCCTCGGCTCGCTCACGCTCTCGGGCAACGCGAAGGCGCAGCCGAAGCGCGAGGACGAGCCGCGCCAGTCCCTCGCCGATTATTTCCGCGGCGTCCCGGTGCTGTTCCGCAATCGGGGCCTGCTCGTGCTCACCGCGAGCTCGGCTTTCCGCTCGATGACGCAGAACGCGCTCCTCACGTTCCTGCCGGTGTACCTCGCCTACGAGATGCACTACTCGCCGTTCTACGTCGGCGCCGGCATGTTCGCGCTGCAGGCCGCGGGCTTCGCCGCGTCGCCGGTCGCCGGCCACCTTTCGGACCGCATGGGCCGGCGCAACATCATGATCACCAGCATGGCGATGACCGCCGTGGTGCTGCTCTTCATGGCGTTCGCGGGCAAGTCGCCGGCGTTCATCGGCTTCATCGCGGTGCTGGGATTCTTCCTCTATGCGATCCGCCCGGTGCTGCAGGCCTGGCTCCTGGAGACCACGCCCAAGAACATGGGCGGCACGAGCATCGGCATCCTCTTCGGCGCGCAGTCGCTCGGCTCCTCCGTCGCCCCTCTCCTGGGCGGCATCATCGCCGACCGCTGGGGCCTCACGGCGACCTTCTGGTTCCTCGCCTTCACCATCGTCGTGGCGAACCTCTTCATCATCGCCATGCCGATGGAGCCGAAGAAGCCCGAGTGAGCAACGGTAGCGGGCGATCCATCCGCCGCTGGTTCAAGAGCACCTCCAACCGCACTTTCATCGTCTGGCCGATCGTGCTCTACGCGGCCGAGGCGCTGATCCATCGCGGCCCGCCGCCGATCCACTGGTGGGCGCTGCCGCTCCTCGCCTGGGGCTATCTCCAGTACAAGTGGGTCGGCGTGTACCGTACGCGCCTGGGCGGCGGCGGGCCGGGGATCTCGGTGCCGCCCGAGCGCCTCGTCACCGGCGGTCCCTATCGCTGGAACCGGAATCCCATGTACTCGGGCCACCTCATCTACTTCGCCGGCGTGGCGCTGGCGCTCGGCTCGTGGGTCGCCGCCGCGGTGCTCGCTTTCCATCTCGTGTGGTTCGACCGCCGCGTGCGCGAGGATGAGGCGCGGCTCGAGGCGCTCTTCGGCGATGCGTATCGCGAATATCGCCGCCGCGTGAAGCGGTGGGTCCCCGGCGTGCTGTGACGGCCGCCTCGATCGGCGACGCCTGGGCGCTCGCCTCGACGAGCTGCTTCGCGGCGGCGAACGTGCTCATCGCCCGCGGCGCGCGCCCCGGGCAGCAGGACAACGGCGCCTTCGTCTCGCTGCTCCTCACCGCCGGCATCTCGGGGGCGGGCTGGATCACCGCGGGCCTCGTGCGCGGCTTCGAGCCGCTCACGTGGCGCGCGAGCGCGTGGTTCGCGGGCGCCGGCGTCTTCACCGGCTACATCGGCCGCGTGTTCTTCTACGCTTCCGTCGAGCGCCTCGGCGCGATGCGCGCATCCACGATGAAGCGCCTGAATCCCTTCTTCGCCGTGATCCTCGGCATCGCGGTGCTGGGCGAATCGCTCACCCGCGGCACCGCGATCGGGCTCGCGTGCATCGCGGCGAGCTTCGCCGTGCTCGTGGCAGCGGGGCGCGGCGCGCAAGCGGCCGATGGCGGCTCGCGGCTGCGCGCGCTCTTCAACGCGGGCTATGTGTATGGCCCCATCTCCGCGCTCGGCTATGCGGGCGGCTACCTGCTGCGCAAGATGGGGCTCGCGGACGCGCACGATGCGATGCTCGGCGCGTGCGTGGGATCGCTCACGGGCGCGACGATCTTCCTCGCCACGGCGGCCTTCCGCGCCGATTACGCACGCGCCGTGCGCGCGACCTTCGCGCGGCCCAATCCGTGGCTCATCGCGGCCGGCGTCATGAGCTCGATCGGGCAGATCTTCTATTTCGCCGCGCTGAACCTGAGCCCGATGTCGCGCGTGGCGCTCATCAGCTCGATGGAAGTGTTCGTGACGCTCTTCCTCGGCTTCATCCTGCTGCGCCGTCGCGAGTCGCTCACGCCCGGCGTGGCGCTCGCCGCGGTGCTCGGCGTGGGCGGGACCGCCGCGATCATCCTCGCGTGACCTGCCGGGCTTCAGCCGCGAGCAGCGAGGAAATCGAGCACCAGCGTGGCGAACTCCGCCGGCTTCTCCACCGCGGAAAGATGCGAGGCGCCGGCGATCACCGCGAGCTTCGCGCGCGGCACGCGATCGGCGATCGCCTGCGACATCGCGACCGGCGTGCCGAGGTCGAGCTCGCCGGCGATGACCAGCGTGGGCGCGCCGATGCGCGCCAGGTGGTCGAGGTAATCGAGCTCGCGAATCGCCTCGCAGCAGCCGAGGTAGCCCGCGGCCGGCGTCTCCATGAAGCGCGCCATGGTCCGCGCGACGACATCGCCGTGCGCCTCGATGAACTGCGCGGAGAAGTAGCGCGCCGCCACCATGTCGCGGATCGCCGCGAGCCCGCCCTCCTCGACGAGGCGGATGCGGTTGTCCCAGTTGGCGCGGCCGTCGGGCCCGTAGCGGCTCGTGGAATTGGCGATGACCAGATGCCCCAGCCGGTCGCCGTGGGCGAGCGCGAACGCCTGGCCCACCATGCCGCCCATCGAGAGGCCGACCCAGTGTGCGCGCGCGATCCCCAGGCGGTCGAGGAGGCGCACCGCATCGTCGGCCATGTCCGCGAGCGACCAGGGCCGGGCGGGAAGGGGACTCGCGCCATGCCCGCGCGCATCGGCCGCGATCACGCGATGGCGCCGCGCGAGCAGCGGGACGATCGATTCCCACATGCGCCGGTCGCAGCCGATCGCATGGGCGAGGAGCACCGGCTCGCCCGGTCCGCCCGTGTCCTCGCAGTGCAAGTCCACCGCGCTCATCGGCGCTTCGCCTTGCCTCGCTTGCCGGCACCTTTCGCCGGCTTCGCCGCCTTCGCGGGCTTCCCGTCCGCGGCGAGCTCCGCGATCACCTCGCGCGCTTCCTTGAAGCCGGTGTTCGCCGCCGGCACGCCGCAGTAGATCGCGGTTTGCATCAGCACTTCCTTGAGGTCGTCCTGGTCGAGGTCGCCCGAGGCGAGCGCGGCGCGCACGTGCAGGCGGTATTCCTCCCAGCGTCCGAGCGCCGCGGTCATCGCCAGCACCAGCATGCGGCGCGTGCGGTGCGCCAACCCCTCGCGGTTCCAGATGCCGTCCCAGCAATAGGTCGTGATCATCTTCTGGAAGTCGGCGTTGAACGGCGTCGCGCTCGCGAGCGCGCGATCGACCCATTCGTCGCCCAGGACCTTGCGCCGCGTGGCGAGGCCGCGCTCGTAGGACTTGCCCATGTGCTTCTCCTTGTGGTCAGCCGAGGTAGGGGGCGAGGCCGGCGAGGATCTCGTCGACCGCCTGCGTGTCGATCGCGCCGCGCTCGCCGTGGCGCGCCAGGTTCTGCGCCATGCGCCCCGCGTCGACCACCAGCGAGGCGCCGATCGTGTCGAGGAAGTCGAGCGCGCTTCCGAGGCATGCGGCGATTTCCGGGACGATCGCGAGCTCCGCCTGCCAGCCGCCGAGCGCGCGCTCGTGCTCGCCCAGGGCGGCCGCGTGCAGCGCCGCGAGCAGTCCGGGCAGGCGAACGGCCGCCGCCAGCGCCTGCGCGCACGCGACGGGATTGTGCTTGTGCGGCATGGCGCTCGATCCGCCCACGCCCTCGCGCGGCGGCGCCTCGCGCATCTCGCCCACCTCGGCCTGCGAGAGCAGCGCCACGTCGCGCGCGATCTTGCCCGCGGTGAGCGCGACGAGCGCCGCGCGATCGAGGAGGTCGATCCAGGCGTTGCGATGCGATTGCCATTCGGGCGCGTCGGCGAGGCCGAGCGCGAGCGCCATGCGATGGCGCACCGCCGGTCCCTTGCCCTGCATGCTTTGGAGCGTGCCGATCGGCCCGCCCAGCTGCAGCGCGAGCCCCGCGGCCTCGCCCTCGGCGAGCCGCTCGCGATCGGCGGCCAGCGCCGCCGCCCAGCGCGCGAGCTTGAGCCCCGCGCTCATCGGCAGCGCCGGCTGCAGCAGCGTGCGGCCGAGCATCGGCGTCGCGCGATGCTCGTGGGCGTGCCGTGCGATTGCACGCACCGTCGCCTCGAGCGTGCGATCGGCTTCCTCGAGGCAGGGCTTGAGGCACAGCGCCGTCGCGGTATCGAGCACGTCCTGGCTCGTGGCACCGAGATGCAGGCTCTTCGCCGCATCGGGCGAGGAGCGGGCGAGGTGCTCGCGCAGGCGCTTCACCAGCGGCACGGCGAGGCTCGCGTTGCGCCGCCCTTCGGCGACGAGCGCCGCCTCGTCGATCGCGACCGAATCGCAGGCGGTGCGGATCGCCTTCGCGTGTGCTTCGGGAATCACCGATTCCGCGGCCTGCGCGGCGGCGAGCGCCGCCTCGAATTCGAGCATCGCGTGGATGAATGCGCGCGCCGCGAACGCCTCCTGGAACGAAGCGCGTCCGAGGGCGCGGGCGGCGAGGCTCGCGGCCATCGCGCGCTCAGGCCGCGAAGAAGACGGTCTCGCCCTCGCCCTGCAGGCGCACGTCCCAGCGGTATTCGCCGGCCGCGGTGGGCTCGGCGACGAGCGTCTTCACGCGCTCCGAGGCCGAGAGCGCTTTCAGCACCGGATCCGCGCGCACCTTCTCGAGCGGTGCGAGGTACACGCGCGTGCGCAGGGGCTTCAACAGCCCGCGCGCGAAGAACGCCACGTCGATGCAGGGAAGCTCGCCCCCGGGCATCGCGGTCTCGATGCGGAAGCGGCCGTCGGGCCCGGTCTCCACGCGCCCGAACCCGTGGGGCTTCGCATCGCCGGAGGCGGCGGCGGGCGTTCGCCCGAGCGGCGAGAGCTGCCACGTCTCGACCATCGCGTCGGTGACGGGTGCGCCGGCGCCGTCGAGCACGCGGCCGGCGAGCACGATCGCTTGTCCGGCTTCGGCGAACGTCACGCGGCCGCCGTCCTTCCAGCGCAGCGCCTCGTGGAAGAAGGGGCCGATCGTCTGCGAGGGGGTGCGTCCTTGCGCCATGTCAGATCCCCAGGGGCGTGGCGCGCGCGCCGCCCAGCACGATGTCGAACGTGTAGCCCATGGCGATGCCCTCGATGCCGCTTTCGAGCGCGAGCGCGGCGACCATGCGCGTGCGCGCCGCCTCGTCCGGCACGCTGTTGTAGACCGGGTCGATGGCGAGCAGCGGGTCGCCCGGGAAATACATCTGCGTGATGAGCCGCTGCACCGGCGCGTTGCCGAGCAGCGAGAAGTGGATGTGCTGCGGGCGCCACGCGAACGCGTGGTTCTTCCACGGATAGGCGCCGGGCTTCACGGTGACGAAGCGATAGCGGCCTTCGTCGTCGGTGAAGGTGCGGCCGATGCCGCTGAAGTTCGGATCGAGCGGCGCATCGTGCCGGTCGCCCGGATGCGCATAGCGTCCCGACGCGTTCGCCTGCCAGATCTCCACCAGCGAGCGGCGCACCGGGCGCCCGTCCGCGTCGAGGAGGCGTCCGGTGAGGATCATCTTCTCGCCGAGGGGTGCCGACTTGCCGTGGCGCGTGAGGTCGTTTTCGCCGTCGCGCGCGAAGCCTCGGGGCACGCTGGGACCGGGAACGTCGAGCGTTCCCGCGGGAATCTGCAGCAGCGGCTCGCGCGGCGCGCGCAGCAGCGTGCTGCCGTATCCCGGATACAGGTACGGCGGATCGAGCGTGTCGGGACGGGTCATGTCGTTCATGGCATCTCCGGCTAGGCGGCGAGGGCGTGGATCATCGCGGGGACGTAGCTGCGGTCCGAGACCACGACCAGCATCTCCACGCCGGATCGAAGGGTGCGCAGCGTCTCGTCCTCGGCCATCTCCGCCGCCTCGCCCGGCGGCACGATGTAGAGCGCGGTGACGGGATGGCTGCGACTGTGGGCGATGCGGCTCACGACCGGCGCGAGGCTCGCGTCGTCGCCGCGGCAGGCGACGAGGAAGATCATGTCGGCGCGCATCAGGTCGCGGTGCAGGTCGCCGCCGCCCGCCTGGATCGCGGCGAGCGCATCGGCGCTCGCGCTCTTCGCGAGCACGTGCACGTCGAGCCGCTCGTGCCCCTCGCGCGCCACATCGCGCGCGACCGCGGCGCCGCCGTCGCCCAGGCCCACGAGGGCAAGCGTGCGCGGCGTGGAGTTGGGCGACTGGATGCGGCCCGGAAGGCCGAACGCGGGGCGCTCGGCGGGGTTGCCGGAAGAGGGCGCGCTCATAGTGTCTCGCCTTCCTTCAGCACGCCCGCGGCGCGCAGCGCCGGCTCGAGCCACTTGGGCTTGAGGTTCCGGCCCGCGGCGATGTCGGCGAAGCGCGCCTTCTCGTCGTCGACCTTCTTCGCCGCGGCGTCGAGGAGCGATGCGGCCTTCTCGCGCTCGATCACGACCACGCCGTCGGCATCGCCCACGACGAGGTCGCCCGGTTGCACGGAGATCCCGCCGCAGGAGACCGGCCAGTTGATGCGGCCCGGCACGAACTTGGTCGGGCCGTTCGGATTCGCGCCCACGGCGAACACCGGGAAGCCCAGCTCGCGCAGCTCCTCGGTGTCGCGCACCGCCGCATCGAGCACCGCGCCGCCGAAGCCCATCTTGCGGCAGGCGCTGATCATGATCGCGCCCATCAGCGCGCAGGTGCGATCGGCCTTGCCGTCGACCACCAGCACGTCGCCGGGCCGCGCCATCGACATCGCGGCGTGGATCATCAGGTTGTCGCCGGGGCGCACCTCGATGGTGAAGGCGGGGCCCGCCATGCGCATCGCGGGCGAGACCGGCGCGATGCGCCCGTCCATGGTGCCGCGCCGTCCCGCGACGTCCGCGAGGATGGACGCGGCGAATTGCGACGCCTTCGCCACGATGTCGGCGGGCACGCGCTCGAAGTCGCGGCGAATGTCGGTGAGGGGCAATCCGGTCTTGTCGTTCATGGCGAGTCCTTCAGGCGTGCAGGGCCGCGCGGCCCGGTTGGCCGCGCCTGGCGAGCTGGCGATCGAGGCGCGGATACACGCGGCGCGCGTTGCCCTCGAAGATCTTGTAGCGCTCCTCGGCGGAGAGCTCCTTCACCTGGTCCACGTAGCGCTTGGTGTCGTCGTAATGGTGGCCGGTGCGCGGATCGATGCCCTTCACCGCGCCCAGCATCTCGGAGGCGAAGAGGATGTTGTCGATGGGCACCACGCGCGTCATGAGCTCGATTCCCGGCAGGTGATAGACGCAGGTATCGAAGAACACGTTCTTCAGCAGGTGCTCCTCGAGCGGCGGCTTCTTCATGTCCTGGGCGATGCCGCGGTAGCGTCCCCAGTGGAACGGCACCGCGCCGCCACCGTGCGGGATCACGAACTTGAGCTCGGGAAAATCCGCGAAGAGGTTGCCCTGCAGGAGCTGCATGAACGCGGTCGTGTCGCCGTTGATGTAGTGCGCGCCGGTGAAGTGCACCGCGGGGTTGCACGAGCCGGTGACGTGGATCATCGCCGGCACCTCGAGCTCGCACATCTTCTCGTAGATCGGGTACCAGGAGCGGTCGGTGAGCGGCGGCGTCTTCCAGTAGCCGCCCGAGGGATCCGGATTGAGGTTGATGCCGACGAAGCCCAGCTCGTTCACGATGCGCTCGAGCTCGGGGATGCAGTTCTCGATCGGCGCGCCGGGAAACTGCGGGAGTTGGCCCACGGCGGCGAAGTTCTCCGGGAGCAGCGTGCACACGCGATGGATGAGGTCGTTGCTCACGCGGCACCACTCGCGGCCGATCGCTTCGTTGCCGACGTGGTGCCCCATTCCCGAGGCGCGCGGCGAAAAGATGGTGAGGTCGCTGCCGCGCTGGCGCTGGAAGTCGAGCTGCGGCTGCACGCTCTTCACCAGCTGGTCGTCGGTGATGCCGAGGTCGGTGCCTTTCGGACGGCGCCCCGGGTCGGCGAGCCCCGCGAGCTGCTTGTCGCGGAACGCGTGCAGGGCCGCGGGCTCCGTCGTGTAATGGCCGTGGATGTCGATGATCATTTCGTGCTCGCTTCGAGGAAGGAGAGCACGCGCTGGGGCGCGTTCTCCGCGGTCTGGTCGCTGACCGGCACATCCCAGTACTCGGCGAGGGGCAGGCATTCCTCCAGGTAGCGCGCGGCGGAGGTGGCGTGCGAATCGTCGTGGCCCGGAACCACGAGGGCGGGAACCTCCAGGCGCATCAGGTCCTCGGGCTCGGCGCCCGGGGCGGTGTCGCGATCGAGCAGGGCGCGCGCCATGCCGGCGACGACGAGCTTGTACTTTTCGGCGTCGAGCTTCGCGAAGCCCGCGGCGAACGCTGCATCGCGCTTGAGGACGGAAGCCCACGGGCCGGCGCGCGGATCGGCGCCGAAGGGCTTGCCTTCCCTCGCCACGAGCTCCACCACGGCCTGCAAACCGTGCTGCTGCACGAAGGCGAGGTGCTCGGCGAATCGCTGCTGCCCCTTGATGCGGTACTTCGCGCCGCCCACCGGCCACCACAGCACCATGCTCGCGACGCGCTCGGGATGCATCGCGGCGAACGCGAACACCGGCGAGCAGCCCATGCAGCCGCCCATGAGGTGCGCGCGCTCGATCTGCAGATGATCGAGGAGGGCGCGTCCCTGCGCGACGTAATCGGCCCAGGTCACGCGCTCCACGCGGCCGCCCGATTGCCCGCACTCGCGCCGGTCGAAGACGATGCAGCGATAGCGGCTGGGAAGATGATCCATCAGCTTCACGCGCGCGTAGACGCCGAGCGTGGACCATTTCTCCACGGTGGCGTCGAAGCCGCCGGGCGCGTACATGAGGAGCGGCGGGCCGGCGCCCACCACCTCGTAGCGCGTTTCGATGCCGTCGAGGATCGCGCTCGCCACGCTTCGCCTCAGGCGGCCGGATTCACCGGGATGCCGCCCTTGATCTGGCGGCCGGCGCGCACGTCCTCGGCGTAGGTGCAGAGCGCGTCGAGCGAGATGCGCGCGACGTTCGCGTAGGTCTCGGTCTTCGATTCCAATGTGCTCGCCGCATAGCCGATCGCCGCGTGCGCCATGCGCATGCGCCCGTCGAGCCATGGGCCGCCGCCGAGGCCGCCCAGCACCGGGATCGCGACCGCCTGCACGACCATCGGCCCGGCGATCGGTCCGGAGCTCGTGAAGTCGATGAGCGAGGCGCCCGCCTGCTCGAGGAGCCTCGCCTCGCCGGCGAGGCGGCCGGCCATCTCCCTCGGCACCTGCACGGCGCCGCCCAGCATGCGCGTGTGCTCGATGCCGTACTTCGCGGCGTTGCCCTGCGTGATGCCCATCTGCGCGAAGACCGGAATGCCGGCATCCGCGATGGCCCGCACGGCGTCCGGGAATTCCGCGGCCTCGTCGAGCTTCACCAGGTCGGCGCCGCCTTCTTCCACGAGGCGCCGCGCGGCCGAGAGCGCGCTGTCGGTCCCGCGCTGCAGCGGGCCGAAGGGAAAATCGCAGCTCACCAGCGCGCGCGTGGTGCCGCGGCGCACCGCCTTGCAGACCATGATCATTTCCTCGAGGGTCATCTCGAGGGGGTCGGTGCGGCCCCAAAGGTTGATGCCCACGGAATCGCCGACCGAGATCAGGTCCACGCCGGCGCGATCGGCGATGCGCGCCATCTGGAAGTCCCACGCCACCACGCCGACGATCTTGCGGCCGTCGCGCTTCATCTGCTGCAGGGCCGGAATGGTGACGGGGGATTGCGCTTCCATGCGCTCGCTACTCCCAGGCCCGGTTGTCCACCGTGTTCTCGTAGGTCGCGCCGGGAACGACCATGTTCCACTTCACCGTCCAGTTGTACGTGTCGTCGAAGCGCTCGCGCGTGTAGGGCTGCGGCGGCGCGTGCAGCAGGCGCCAGGTCTGCAGCTCGCCGGGCTGGAGGAGCCCGCCGGTCTCCGCGATGAGGTAATGGGCGTACGGGCGCGGATCCTTGTCGAGCAGCTCCACGGCGCGCGCCTGGGCGCGGAACATCTTCGCGAGCGTCGGCCCGTCGAGGTCGTCGCCGGCCGCCTCGCTCCTCGTGGAATGCGACTCGATAAGGATGCGAAGGCCCTGCTTCTGCGCGACGCTGATCCACGGCTCCATCAGGCTCACCGCCGCGACCTTGCCCTCGCGAAGCGCCTGCAGCCGCTTGGGCATCGAGCCCGCGCCCGTCGTCTTGATGTGCTCCGGGGCGAGGAAGCCTTCCATCATCTTCAGCGTGGTGAAGTGCGAGCCGTTGTTGGGCGTGACCGCGATCGGCTGGTCCTTGAGCATCTCCGGCTCGTAGAACTTCGAGTCGGGCCGCACGGCGATCGCGAACATCGACATCGAGGCGCCGAGCGCCACGATCTTCCTCTTGCGCAACCCCTCGACGTCGGCCTCCACGGCGCGCTTCATGATGCCCCACTCGCACATGCGGAACTGGTCGATGCCGCCCTCGTTGTAGGCGGAATCGAGCGGGCGGTCGAAGACCGAGTCGAACTTCACGAAGTGGCTCGTCGTCACCTGCGCCATGCCGGGCGTGGTGACGAAATCGATGTCCAGCCCCTCGTCCTTGAAGAATCCCTCGTCGCGCGCGACCAGGACCGGAAGGTCGTGGACGGCGTTCATCACCGCGATCTGCGGCTTCTTCCCGGCCTGCGGCTTGCGTGTGGCTTCCTGCACCGTCATGGCATGCCTCCTGTGAGTCCTTGGGCGCGTGCGCCCGGTGGCCCCTTTGCCTCCCTCGCCATCATCCCACCAGCGTGCGGGCCGCGGCGGGGAAGAGCTCCTCGACCGCGAACTTCCGGCTGATGATGCCCTGCTCCTTCGCCGAGGCGATGAGCTCCTCGAGCGGCCCCCGGTTCGGCTCGATGCCGTAGGGGAGCGGATCCTTGCCCGTGATCTCCATCACGCGCCGGTGCATCTCGTCCATCGCGGTGGGCTTCTCGATTTCACCGTTCTTCAGGCGCTCGACGTAGCGGCGCTTCGATTGCGCGAACGCCTCGAACACATCGGCCGCGAGATCCGGGTGCGCCGCGAGAAGCTCGTCCTTCACCACCACCGTATGGTTGATCGGATAGTGACCGCGTGCGCGCAGGGCCGCGAATCCCGCTTCCTTAGGGTTCGCAATCAGCGGCTTCACGTCGGGATGGTCGACGTCGACGTTGATCGCGGCCGGGAGCTCGCCGGAGATCACCAGGTCCGCCATCTTGCGGCCCTTCTCGAGCGGCACCACGTTCGCCGGCGGCCGGAACTCCGCCACGTGCTCGTCGCCGGAGAGCACCCACGTCACCTTCGAGAGGTCGACGCCGTGCTCGTGCTGCAGGACGCTCCTCGCCCACACGCCCGTGGTGACCGTGTAGCCGCGCGCCACGCCGACGCGCTTACCCTCGAGGTCCTTCGGCGAACGGATGCCCGACTTCGTGTTCACCACGATCGCGCCGTGGTGGAACGCGCGCACCAGGAAGATCGGCAGCGCCGTGAAGCGCTTGCCATGCTCGCGCGCCGCGAGATAGGTGGTGAGCGCCATCTCGGAGATGTCGAACTCGAGGCCGCGCACCATGCGGCGGAAGGCGTCGATCAGCGGATCGACCTCGATGAAGTCGAACTCGAAGGTGCGCGGCTTCACCGCGCCTTCCTTGAGCGCGCGGTTGTTGCCCTGGGTGCGCGTGACCGTGCGGTACTTCGGAAGCGCCATCGGCGGTCGATCCCCTCTCTTCGTTCAGCAGCAGTCGCAGCCGACATCCGGCGGCATGGCGAGCGCCTCCAGCATCCACGCCGGTGGCAAGTCCCCTTCGCGCACCTCGGGGAGCGGCTTGAAGACCTTGAAATGGTGGTGGATGCCCGCGGCGTTCCAGAACTGCACCGCCGTCTCGCGCGGCGGGAATCCGGGCAGCGTCTCCTCCAGCTCGTGCACCTCGACCCTCGCGTCGCGGCCGAGGGCGAAGCGCTCGCGCACCCAGCGCTTCACGCGCGCGCGCGCGGCGAAGAACGCCGGATCGCGGCGCAATGCGCGCAGGAATGCGTCGTCGCCTGCCGGAGTCCGGCCCGCCGCGGCGCGCGTGCGCTGCAACCTCGCCCAGTTGCCGGATGCGCCCATCGGCGCTACTTCCACGGCATGAGCGACGCGTGGATCACGTCCGGCACGCCCTGGCCGCCCACCGAGCGGATCGCGAGGTCCACATCCTGCAGGCCGAAGCGATGCGTCGTGATGCGCTCCAGCGGGAAGCGCTTCGAGGCGAGCTGGGCGAGCGCGAGCTCGCACGATTTGTAGCTGTGCCCGCGCGCGCTCTTGATGGTGATCGCCTTGGTCGTGAGCCGCGCGATCGGGAAGTTGGGGAACTCCGCGATCTCGCCCTGCACGACCATGGTGCCGGCGCGGCGCTTGAGCGCCTCGATGCCGAGGAGGATCGGCATGGTGCCGGCGCCCGCCGTGCAATCGAGCACGATGTCGACGCCCTTGCCGCCGGTGATCTCCTTGATGCGCGCCAGCGGGTCCTCCTTCTGCACGTCGATCACGTGGTCCGCCCCCAGCGTCTTCGCGACCTCGAGCCGCGCGCGATCCTTGGCGGTCCCGGTGACGATGAT
>JAICTR010000332.1 GCA_025936275.1 Burkholderiales bacterium | reverse complement strand
TGTCGCAGAGCTGGATGAAGTGCGTCTGCTTGCGCGCCGCCTTCACGTCCATCGCGCCGCCGTTCACCATCGGGTTGTTGGCGATGAAGCCCACGACGTAGCCGTCCATGCGCCCGAGCGACGTGATGAGGGCGCGCCCGAAGGTCGGCTGGATCTCGAAGAGCGAATCGCGGTCGGCCACGAGCGACACGAGCTTCCTCATGTTGTAGGGCTGCCGGCGCTCGCGGGGCACGATCGATAGCAGCGCCTCCTCGCGGCGCTGCGGATCATCGCCGGTGGCGACCCGCGGCGGCAACTGCCACACGTTCTGCGGCATGTAGCTGAGGTAACGGCGGATCATCGCGAAGCAATCGGCCTCGGTGTCCGCGGCATTGTCGATCGTGCCGGCCATGTCGACCGCGACCGCCGCACCTCCCAGCTCCTCCTTGTCGATTTTCTGCCCGAGGGAGCGCTCGACCACGGGAGGACCCGCGGCGAACACCTGGCTCGTGTTTTTCACCATCACCGACCAGTGGGAGAGAATCGCGCGCCCCGCGGGACCGCCGGCGGCCGTGCCCATCACGGCACTCACCACCGGCACCTCGCCCATCAGCTCCACGGAGCGCTCGAACCCGTGCACGCCGGGAAAAACCGTATAGCCGCGGCGCACGGCCGAGGTCACCGTCCCGCCCGCGCCGTCGATCAGGTTCACCAGCGGGATGCGGTACTCGTGCGCGAGGTCCTCGACGAATCCGCCCTGCCCGCCCTTGCGCCGGTCGCTGCCCCAGCTCGTGCCGCCGCGCACGGTGAAGTCCTCGCCGCCGATCGCGACCGGGCGCCCGTCGATCTTCGCGAGCCCCATCACGTACGGCGCGGGCGTGACCTTCGTGAGCTTGCCGTCCGCATACGCGCCCTTGCCGGCGAGCCCGCCCACTTCGCGGAACGATCGCGCGTCGCAAAGGCCGGCGATGCGCTCGCGGATGGTGAGGCGTCCCTGGCCGTGGTGCCTGGCGATCGCCTCCTCGCCGCCCAGCGCCTCGGCGAACGCGCGCCGCGCGGCGACCTCCTCCGCCTCGGGCTTCCAGCTCATCGCGCGCCGGTCCTCACGTCTCGATCACCGCGAGCACCTGGCCCTCGGCCACGGCGTCGTTCTCCTTCACGCGGATCTCCTTCACGGTGCCCTTCGCCTCGGCGAGCACCGGGATCTCCATCTTCATCGACTCGAGGATCATCAACGAGTCCTCCTCCTCCACCGCATCGCCGGGGCGCTTCACGATCTTCCACACCGATCCGGTGATCTCCGACTTGATTTCCTTCGTCGCCATGCTGGTTGTCCTCGCTCGATTTCTTCAGGCGGCGTCGGCGCGCGCGGCGCCCGGATCGCACGCGATCGCGCCGAGCGCCTCGAGATGCGCGATCTCGGCGGCGCCCAGGCCCAGGAGCTCCGTGAGGACGCGCCGCGTGTCCTGGCCGATGCGATGTCCGGCGTGTCGGATGGCGCCCGGCGTTTGCGAAAGCCGCGGCACCGGAGCCGCCATCGCGACGCTGCCGAACGCCTCGTCGGGCGCACGCGCGATGGTGCCGCGCGCCGCGTAGTGCGGGTCGGCGAAGATGTCCGCCATGGTGAAGATGCGCGTCGCCGGCACGCCGGCTTCGTTGAGCACGCGCTCCAGGTGGACCAGATCGTGCCGTGCGGTCCATTCGCCGATGAGCTGGTCGATCGCCTCGTGGTGGCGCGAGCGCTCGACCGCGCTCGCGAAGCGCGCGTCGTCGGCGAGCTGCGGCGCCTGCATGCAAAGCGTCAGGCGGCGGAACACCGCGTCGCCCATCGCCGTGATGTGGATGAATTCCCCGTCGCGGCTGACATAGAGATTGTTCGGCGTGCTGTCGGGAAGGCGCGAGCCGGAGCGATTCGCGACCAGCCCCAGCTTCTCGAACGCGGGAATGTGCGGCTCCATGAAGCTGAAGGCGCATTCGTAGAGCGCGCTGTCGATGCACTGGCCGCGCCCCGTCTTGCCGCGGGCGAGGAGCGCCATCACCGCGCCGAACGCGCCGTAGAGCCCGGTGATGTAGTCGGTGATCGAGACCGCGACGCGCGAAGGCGGACGGTCGGCGTCGCCCGTGATGTGGCGCAGTCCGCTCACCGCCTCGCCGATCACGCCATAGCCCGCGCGATCGCTGTAGGGGCCGCTCTGCCCGAAACCGCTGATGCGCACCATGACGAGCCCCGGGTTCTCGCGGCTCAACGCGTCGTAGCCTAGGCCCCACTTCTCGAGGCCGCCGGGACGGAAATTCTCCACCACCACGTCGCACTTCGCGGCGATCGCGCGCGCGAGCGCCTGGCCTTCGGGCTTGCGCAGGTCCAGCGAGATGAGCGACTTGTTGCGGAAGATGCTCGCCGCGTAGAGCGAGCGTCCGTCGCGCCGCTTGCCCATGGTGCGCACCGCATCGCCCTCGGCCGGCTCGACCTTGATCACCTCCGCGCCGAAATCGGCGAGCAGCCGCCCGCAGAACGGGCCCGCCACGGTCGATCCCATCTCGAGCACGCGATAGCCGGCGAGCGGTCCCGCGGCCCCAGGTTGCGCTTGCGTCATCGTCTCCTTCCGCCTCGTCGGGGCATTCTGGCGCGGCCCGGAAAATGCGTCAACGGATTTGTTTACACGAATGTTGACACTTTTCGCGCGCGCGGTGTACGGTGCCGTATGGCTCGGCGACTCCCCGCGCACCGGGCGAAAAACGCCGCGGAGATCTTCCAGGTGCTGCGCACGCGCATCGCCCAGCAGCACATCGCGCCGGGCGCGAAGCTGCGCGAGACCGACCTCGCGGAGGAATTCGGCGTCTCGCGCGCGCGCATCCGCGATGCGTTGGGCGCGCTCGAGCAGCGCGGGCTGGTCGAGCGCGTGCCCAACCGCGGCGCGCTGGTGATGCGCCTCGACCTCTCGCAGGTGTTCCACATCTACGAGATCCGTGAGGTGCTCGAGGGGCTCGCCACGCGGCTCGCCGCGCAGAAGGGGCCGGTGGAAACGTGGAAGGAGGAGCTCGCGCGCTTCCAGGGGCCGCTCAAGGACCTGGTCGAGCGCGGCGACCTGCAGGAATACATCGAGCACTACGAGCGCCTGCGTCGCCGCATCATCGAGGCCGCCGGCAATCCCGTGCTTGCCGAGATGCTCGACACCATCTTCGAGAAGACCCAGGTGCTGATCCGCCGCATCATCATCCTCCCCGGCCGCGCCGAGGTCGGGCGCAAGCAGCACGTGGCGATGCTGCAGGCCATGTGCCGCGGCGAGGCCGAGGAGGCGGAGACGATCCGCCGCAACGGGCTGAGAAGCGCCATGCTCGCGCTGGAGAAATACCAGCGCTTCATCCTTTGAATACCGTCGTTCCCGCGAAAGCGGGAACCCATGGATTTCCGCGTACGCGGAAATGACGCGGGAACATATGCCCGACGACAAGGCCCACGATCCCCACGAAGAGCGCCGCGCCGCGATCGAGCGCGAGTTCGCGGAGCGCGAGGCGAAAGCGCGCGCCATGGGCGGACCCGCGAAGCTCGCGAAGCGCAAGGCCGCGGGCGTGCTCGAGGCGCGCGAGCGCCTCGATCGCCTCTTCGACGCGGGCTCCTACGTCGAGTCCGGGCTCTTCACGACCTCGGCGAATC
>JAICTR010000048.1 GCA_025936275.1 Burkholderiales bacterium | reverse complement strand
CCGCGATTCCGGAGATCTCCACGCGCTCTCCGCTTTCCTGCAGGCGACGGGCGAGCACGAGAAGGCGAGCCTCGCCCGCGAGCTGCACGACCAGCTCGGCGGCATCCTCACGCCGGTGAAGATGGACCTCGCGTGGCTGCGTGCGCGGCTCGGCGAGGACGCGCAGTACGGCCCACGCATGGCGCGCGTGGACGGTCTCATCGACCAGGCGATCGACCTCAAGCGCCGCATCATCGAGAAGCTGCGCCCCTCGCTCCTCGATCACCTGGGACTTGCCGCGGCGCTCAAGTGGTATGCCGAGGAGGAATGCGCGAAGGCCGGGATCGAGCCGCACCTCGCGATCGATGCGAAGCTCGGTCGCCTCGCGCCTGAAGTGGAGATCGCGGCGTTTCGCCTCGCGCAGGAAGCGGTGGACAACGCGGTGCGGCATTCGCGCGCCTCGCACCTCGACCTCACGGTGGAGCGCGCGGCGCCCGGGCTGCACATGACGGTTTCGGACGACGGCGTGGGGATCGGCGATGTCACCGCGGCGAAGCGCATGTCGCGCGGGCTCGCGGCGATGCGCCAGCGCGTGCGCTCGCTCGGCGGCGAGCTCGAGGTGCATTCGCCTTCGGGGACCGGAACGCGGATCGAGATCTCGATCCCGCTCTGACTTTCAGTTCTCGCGGCCGGAGAGGAGCTCGCCGATGAGGCGAGGAATGGTCGCGAAGTCCTTGCTCTTGTCGAGGAAGTAGTCGGCGCCCGCCTCGAACGCGGCCACCTTCAGCGCGGGCACCGCGTGGTTGGTGAGCACCACGATGCACGCGGGATTCGCGCCGGTCGCGGCGCGCAGCCGGCGGATCACGCCGAAGCCCGTGCCTTGCGCGAGCTGCAGGTCGACGATCGCGAGACTGATGGTGTAGCGGTCGCACGCGGCGAGCGCTTCGTCCTCGGTCGCGGCGGTCGCCACCACCTCGACGCGGCTCGGCACCGAGACGAGCTCCACCAGGCGCTCGGCGATCTGCGGCGAATCCTCCACCACCAGAGCGTTCATCAGCTCGTCGGCGCGCGCATGCGGATCGTATTCCGCGGGACGCGCGCGACGGTCCGGCGCGCCTTCCTGCTGCGGAGTCGGAGCGTGGAGGTGGACGGCGGCGCGCTCGGGCGCCGCCTGTTCGAGGTCCCTGGCCGGCATGGTCATGCGATGAGCTGGTTCTTCACCGCATAGTAAGTGATGTCGGCGTTCGACTTGAAGTTCATTTTCTCGAGGATCCGCGAGCGATAGGTGCTCACGGTCTTCACGCTGAGGAAGAGCTCCTTCGCGATCTCCGACACGCTCTGTCCGCCGGCGAGCTTGCAGAAGATCTGGAACTCGCGCTCGGAGAGCTGGGTGTGCGACGGCTGGTCCGCGGCGGGGCCGGCGAGGCCCTGCGCGAGCTTGTCCGCGATACGCGGGCTCACGTAGCGGCGCCCCTGCGCGGCGGCGACGACCGCGGACACCAGGTTCTCCGAAGGCGCGTCCTTGGCGACGAAGCCCGAGGCGCCCGCCTTGAGGAGGTTGATCGCGTACTGGTCCTCGGGATAGCCGCTCACGATGAGCACCGCCATCTCGGGACGGATCGCCTTGCTGCGATTGAGCACGTCGACGCCGGACATGTCGGAGAGCGAGAGGTCCACCAGCGCGACGTCGTAAGGATGCGCGCGAACCTGCGCGATCGCTTCCTCGCCGGTGCGCGCCTCGCCCGCGACTTCCATGTCGACGCGGCCGGAGAAGACCTGTTTCAGGCCCATGCGCACGACATCGTGGTCGTCGACGATCAACAGACGAATCATTGCACGCGATCCTACAGGGGAAGTATTGGGGCCCATTACACCACGCTGCGCTCCGCCGGGGATCGTCGGCGCGCTCGGATTCCTTTGTAGGACAAATCCTACACCGGACGGCTTAGAAGGAATATTTGAAGAGAATTCGGTGCCGATTGACGGAGATGTTTTCACGTTGGAGTCCCGGGATGTCCGGCATGAACTGGCGTACCGGCTTGTAGACGATGTGGCCGTTGGTCGGGTCGTAGCAAAGCGTCCGCTCGCCGTCGCAGGACGAAGGGCTCCCGCGGCGCGATTCGGGGTGGGGGACGAAATCCAGGTCGGTGGGATCTTCTTCGCTGAGCACGAACGGCGCATGCCGCCCGGCGGTGGCGGTCGCGATCGCTTCCTTGGGTGTGAGCCGTAGCGCCTTCTCTCCTTCGCCCGCGAACGCGATGGCCGGCGCGGCGGCAAGCGCGAGGACAAGGGGAATCAGGGTCGAGTTCATTCCAGTGGATGCGTCGTTCGGCTGGGACTGATGCTGCGCCCCGTGCCGTCCGGGGTATGCCAGCCGGATGCGCCAACCGGTGTCCTTTTTTTCCGCCGACCCGCGTGGGACTGCGCCGACGTGGCGCCGGAGCGGGCCGACCGCGTGGCGCGGGCTTCTCCCATTACTTCGTGGCGATCGAGCGCCTATCGTGGGCTGCACATGTGCGGGTTGTAGCCGCACGTCCCAGGAGATCCCATGAAACGCACGCTCGCGCTCGCCGCAGCGGCCCTCGCCGCGAACGCGTACGCCGCTGCAACCATCGCGACGACCCCCGCGATCCCTTCGTACGGCGAGCGGGTCGGCATGGAGGTGCAAGGCGCGAACGTGATGGTGTTCCTGCCGGGCACGCGCTACGTGCGCTCCGGCAACAACATCACGGTCGAGTACGAATACATCGGATCCTCGTTCGGCCCGTTCGGACCGATGTTCGGCGAGCCGAAGGTGGATTTGGGCGAGCTCGCCCCGGGCAATTACCAGGTGACCGCGCGCCTCGTCGACATGGACCATCCCGAGTCCGCCGGGCAGACGGTCACGACCAACGTGCCGGTCGTGCCTCCGCAGGACTGGGGACTCTACGCGGTGCCGCGCGCCCCGCTCGCCAGCGATCGCGTGCAGCTCGTCGTGCGGAGCGCCGCGTACTTCGATCCCGCCTCGCTGCATGCGACGGTGAGCGGCAACACGATGCGCGTCGATTTCTCGTACCGCGCCAGCGCACCGACCGGCAGTACCCCGCCGGCCGGCCTGACATCGTTCGCTTCCATCGACGTCGGCCGCCTCGCGCCCGGCGCCTACCACGCCGAAGGCTGGGGCCGCCCCGATACCGGCGGCGACGCGCAGCGCTACTTCACGCTCGACTTCACGGTCGGCGGCGAGTCGAACGTGGTCGAGTACTACAACGTCCAGCTCGACCACTATTTCATGGCGGCGGGCGGCGACGAGATCGATCTCGTCGATGGCGGCGGCCAAGGCGATTGGAGGCGCACCGGCCAATCGTTCCACGCCTGGCTGCGCCAACAGGACGCGCCGCCCGGCGCGCAGCCGGTGTGCCGCTTCTATGCACGCGGCCCGAACTCGCATTTCTATACCGGCGATGCCGCGGAGTGCGCGGGCCTGCGCGCGCTCGAGCAGGCGCAACGCGCGAGCGCCGAAGCGAGCGGCACGCCGTTCCTCGGCTGGGGCTACGAAGGCATCGCGTTCTGGGCACTTGTCCCGGTGAACGGCCAATGCTCGACGGGCGTGCGCCCCGTATGGCGCAACTACAACGACCGCGCGAGCGAGGACGACTCGAACCACCGCTTCACGGTCGATCCTCAGCAGCACGTGGCGATGCAGGGCTGGATCGACGAAGGGCCGGTCTTCTGCTCGCCCCCGTGACGTCGCGAGAGAGCAGGCGCAGGAGCGCCGCCTCTTCGCGGCGCAATCCGCGCGGCCCGCGTGCGGTTCCCGGATCGCGCGCGCCGCTCCAGGTCGCCGGGTCGAGGACGCGCGGATGCACGTAGCTCTTGCGGCACACCGCGGGCGTGTTGCCGAGGAGCCGCGCCGCCTCGCGCACCGCGACCGCCATGTCGGTGAGCCGCACCTCGCGCTCGCGCCGGCGCAGCAGCTCGGCGACGAACACGCTTCCCGCCCAGGTGCGGAAGTCCTTCGAGGTGAAATCGTCGCCGGCGATCTCCTGCAGGTACTCGTTCACGTCGGCCGAGCCGATGCGCTGAACCTCGTTCGACTCGTCGACGTATTCGAAGAGCTCCTGCCCGGGAAGCTCGCGGCAGCGGCGCACGATGCGCGCGAGGCGCGGGTCCTCGATGTCGATGCGATGGAACTTGCCGCTTTTGCCGCGGAACTCGAACTGCACGCGATCGCCGCGCACCTTCACGTGGCGGTTGCGCAGCGTCGTGAGGCCGTACGACGAGTTCTCCTCCGCGTAGCGCTCGTTGCCGACGCGGATGCAGGTGCGCTCGAGGAGCTGCACGATCGCGGCGAGCACCTTCTCGCGCGGCAGGCCGGGCATCGCGAGGTCCTTGCGCACGCGATGGCGGATCGCCGGAAGTGCGCGCGCGAACTCCACCATGCGCTCGAACTTGTCCGCCTCGCGGTGCGCGCGCCAGCGCGGGTGGTAGCGATACTGCTTGCGCCCGCGCGCGTCGCGCCCGGTGGCCTGCAGGTGCCCGCGATCGTCCGCGCAGATCCATACGTCGGTCCACGCCGGTGGAATGACGAGCGCGCGGATGCGCTGCAGCGTGGCATCGCGCGTCACGCGCTTCCCCGACGCGTCGTCGATATACGCGAATCCCTTGTCGCCGTTCACGCGGCGCAGGCCGCGCTCGCGGTCGTTCGAGTGGCGCAGCTTCCCCGGTGTCCAGGGACTCGCGGTGGCGTCGTCCTTTCGCGGCATGCAGGTTTTTCCTTCCGCGCGGCAAATTGTTCCGTCGAAAAAAGGGGCGCGAAACCGCGCCCCTCGCATGGCACCGCCGGCCGCGGCCGGTCGCCGCGCATCTCAGCGGCGGCTCACGCCCTCGTCGTCGTCGCGGCGCGTCGCTCCCATGCTTCCCGACTGGTTGGGGCTGCCCGGACTGTTGGAGGTTCCCGCCTGGCGCTGCGAGCTCGACTGGCCCTGGCTCCCCATGCCGTAGCTGGAGGAACGCTCGCCGGGCGCGCTGCCCGGGTCGCCGCGCTGGCTCATCTGGTCTTCACGCTCGACCTGCGAGCGCGCGTCGCGGTTTCCCCGCGGACCGCTCGACTGTCCCTGCTGGCGGCTCGATTGCCCTTGCTGGCTTTGCTGACGGCCCGATTCCCCCGACTGGCCCTGCTGGCGATTCGATTGCCCCTGCTGGCTTTGCTGTCCCGACTGTCCGGGCTCGCCGATGCTGCGCTGCCCTTGCTCCCCGCGGTTCGATTGGCTTCCGGAATTGCGGTTCGTCATGGTCTCGGCTCCGATGATGGAAAACGGCGCCGCGAACGCGGCGGCCGCGAGCCTAGCCGCAACATTCGTGCCGCGATGAAGTCGGAGGAGAAGCGAAAAGCGCGGGAAAGGGAATTGGTGGAGTGGAAGGGGATCGAACCCTCGACCTTCGCATTGCGAACGCGACGCTCTCCCAGCTGAGCTACCACCCCACGCGGAGACCGCAATTATAACCCAGCCCACGCCCATCCCAAGCCGCGCCGCGGCCGTTCCGGCGGCCCCCGAGCCCGCGACCACCGAGCCGCGACGGTCGCGAAAGCCGCGCCTGCGCCCGGCCAACGCGACCAACGTGATCGCCGTCGTGGCGCTGCTGTTCCTGCTCCACTGGGGCGCGGAATTCTTCATCCCGCTGTGCGTGGCGATCGTCATCAGCTATGCGCTCACGCCGCTCGTCGACCTGCTCACGCGGTTCCTGCGCTACCGCGTCATCTCCGCGGCGGTGGTGATGCTCTCGCTGCTGGGCCTGCTCGCGCTCGCCGCGTGGTCGTGGAGCGACGACGTCCAGGCGATCTGGCAGAAGGTGCCGGTCGCCGCGAAGACCGTCTCGCGCACGGTGCAGGAATTCGCACGCAAGCCCGCAGGACCCATCACCGAGGTGAAGAAGGCCGCGGCGGACATCGAGTCGGTCGCCAAGACCGGCAAGCCCGCGGCCGAGAATCCGCCGCCGCAGCGCACCGAGGGGCCGACGCAGATCTCGGTCTGGCAATTGCTGTGGACCGGATGGAAGGGCGCGATGGTGGCGGTCACGCAGCTCACCGTGGTGATGTTCCTCGCCTTCTTCATGCTCGCCTCGGGAAGCCTCTTCAAGCGCAAGCTCGTCGTGCTCTCCGGCGAGCACCTCGCGCAACGCAAGTTCACCGTGCAGGTGATCGACGAGATCGACGCGCAGATCCGCCGCTATCTCTGGGTGATGCTGATCGCCAACACGCTGGTGGGCCTGGGCACGTGGTCGGTGTTCGCGTTCGCGGGGCTCGAGTACGCGGGCCTGTGGGGACTCGTCGCCGCGGTGCTGCACACGATTCCCTATTTCGGCCCGGCGCTGATCGCGATCGGCAGCTTCGTCGTCGCGCTGGTGCAGTTCGGCGACTGGCGCTCGGCGCTCGGGGTGGGCGGCTCGTCGGTGCTGGTCGCCGCGATCGTGGGCCAGCTCTTCGCGACCTGGCTCGCGAGCCGCCAGACGCGCATGAACACCACCGCGTCCTTCATCGGGCTGCTCTTCTTCGGCTGGATCTGGGGACTGTGGGGACTGCTCCTCGGCATCCCGATCCTCGCCATCGTGAAGACGGTGTGCGACCACCACGACGACTGGAAACCGATCGGCGAGCTCCTGGGCCGATAGGACCAGTGCGGAACGCGCCCTGCGATGCGAGGTCTTCCTCCTACGGGGAGCGTCCGGCGCGAGCCGCAATGCGCCGAGCCCCGAATCCCAAGGAGAGATGCACATGAAACGCAAAGTGATCCTCGGCCTCGCCGCAATGGGCCTCGCGGCTTCGGCCACCACCGCATTCGCACAGGACGATTACCGCGCGCCGTGGCGCGGCGATTTCTGGGGCACGCTCGGCGTGAGCGGCGGCGAATCGAAGTTCAAGAACGACTGCGACCGGCTCAACGTCTTCAAATGCGATCACCGCGACACCGCATGGGCGGTGCGCGCGGGCGGCCAGTTCAGCCGCAACTTCGGCCTCGAGTTCGGCTACACCGACTTCGGCCAGGTCGCCGCGGCCGGTGGCGATACCAAGGCATGGGCCGGGAACCTCAGCCTCACCGCCGGCGTGCCCATCGGACAGCGCTTCGACGTGTTCGCGAAAGGCGGCGCGCTCTTCGGCCGCACCGACATCTCGGCCGATCCCGACACGCTCTTCGATACCGGGCACAAGTCGGGTTGGGGCACCACGTGGGGCGTCGGCGCGACGTTCAACCTCACGCCGCAGTGGCAGATTCGCGCCGACTGGGACCGGTATCGCCTCGACTTCGTCGGCGGGCGGCAGGACATCGACCTCGCTTCGGCCGGCGTGCAGTTCCGTTTCTGAGACCTGATCGGGAGGAGACGACATGGCGAGCATCATCGCAGGCGGATTCGAAGTCGTGACCGAAGCGGATGCCGCGGTCGAGCGGCTGCGCGCGGCGGGCGTACGCACCGAGGACCTCTGCACCTTCAGCGTGAATCCCGCCGGCGAGCACGATCCGGCGCCGCCGGGCGAGCAGGCCATCTCCGACGAGACGAAGGAGGCGGGCACGAAGAGCGCCGGCAAGGGCGCGGGGAAAGGTGCCGCGCTCGGCGCCGCGGCAGGACTTGCAGTGGGCGCGGCGGCCACGCCGTTGATGGGACCCGCGGGGCTCGCGGCCGGCGTGGCCGCGGGCGCCTACGCGGGCTCCCTCACCGGCGCGCTGCGCGGCACCGACAAGGACGCGCAACCGGCCCGGGACTCCGTGCGCCCCGCGGAAACGCTGATCGCGGTGAACGTCGACTCCGGGCATCCATCCGCGGAGGAAGTGGCGCGCATCTTCGAGGAGTGCAACGCGCGCCAGGTCGAGCAGCAGGAAGGCCGTTGGGAGAATGGGGCCTGGGCCGACTTCAATCCCTCGGCGCCCCCGCATCTCATCGGCGGCCGTGACGTGCGCGAGGCGCGCCCCGCCAGCCCACCGCACTGAGCAAACGGGGACAGGTTCCCGAAAAGGGGACTGTCCCCTTTTCCGCGATAATCTGCGGCCCACTCCAAGGACGCGGAACATCGCGACGAAAAGATGCGGTCGGTCCCCGGTTTCCTGCTTTGCTTCCTGCTCGCGCTGCCGCTCCCCGCGCCGGCGCAGGACGCCGCCGCCGTCGCGAGCGGCAAGTCGCGCGTCGAGGCGCTGCTGCGCGACGATGCGCGCAATCCCGCGCTCTGGTTCTTCCTCGCACGCTACGACGCGCTCGCGGGCGACGCGAAGTCCTGCGCCGCGGCGCTCGAGAAGGTGGATGAGCTCGGCACCGGCTTCCTGCCCGTGCGCAACGCCGGCTTCGAGAAGGTGTGGAACGATCCCTCGTTCCAGAAGATGCTCGCGAAGCTCGAGGCGAAATTGCCGCGGCTCGATTACGCGCCCGCCGCGTTCGAGCTGAACGACAAGGGATTGCTGCCGGAAGGCATCGCATACGACGCGCCGTCCAACACGTTCTTCGTCGGCAGCATCGCCGAGCACAAGATCGTGCGCATCGACGCCACGCGCGAGGTGAGCGACTTCGCCGGCGGCGCGATCGGGCTCGACGCGGTGCTCGGCGTGGCGGTCGATGCGCCGCGACGGCACCTCTTCGCGGTGAGCACGTCGTTCGTCTCGGAGCCGGCGAAGCAGCCCTTCCGCAACGCGATCGTCGAGTTCGACCTCGTCACCGGGCAACTGCTGCATCGCTTCGACGTGCCCGCCGCGCAACAGCTGAACGATGTCGCGGTCGCACCCGGCGGGCGCGTGTACACGACCGACTCGCGGACCGGCGCGGTGTTCGAGATCTCCGAGCGCGCGCCGCCGCGCGTGGTGCTCCCCGCCGGGCGCGTGCGCGGTCCGAACGGGCTCGCCGTCTCGCCCGATGCGCATCGCCTCTACGTCGCGCATGCGACCGGCATCACGGTGGTGGATCTCACGAGCGGCGAAGCGCGGCCGCTCGCTGCGCCCGCGGGCGAGAACATCGCGGCGATCGACGGCCTCTACCAATGGCAGGGGATGCTCATCGGCGTGGAGAACGTGACCAACCCCGGCCGCGTGATCGCGATGACGCTCGCGAACGACGGGCTTTCCATCGACCGCGTGCGCACGTTGCTTTCGCACCACCACGCCGCGCTCGACGAGCCCACCACCGGCGCGATCGCGCCCGACGGCTTCTATCTCCTCGCGCGCACCGGCCTTTCGCATCTGCGCGACGACGGCTCGCTCGAAGATCCGGCGAACGTGCCCCGGCCGCTCGTGCTCAGGATCCTGCTGCCGCGCTGAAGGAAGAGGGCCGGGGAGACGGTGGGTGCCAAAGCTCTCCCTCTCCCTTGGGAGAGGGCCGGGGAGAGGGTCAGCGCCTCACCCTTTCCCTTCGATAAGCCCAGACGATCATCCCGATGCCGATCAGCACCATCGGGATCGAGAGCCACTGGCCCATCGAGAGGCCGAGCGCGAGCAGGCCGAGGAAATCGTCGGGCGCGCGCGTGAACTCCACGAGGAAGCGGAAGCAGCCGTAGCCCACGAGGAACGCGCCCGCGACCGCGCCGGTGGGCCGCGGCTTGCGCGCGTAGAGCCACAGGATCACGAAGAGCGTGATGCCCTCGAGCCCGAACTCGTAGAGTTGCGACGGATGGCGCGCGACCGGCTGCGCGTCGGTGCCCGGGAACCACATGCCCCACGGCAGATCGGTGGGCCGCCCCGGCAGCTCGCCGTTGATGAAGTTGCCGATGCGGCCCGCGGCGAGCCCGAGCGGCGCGATCGGCGCGATGAGATCCATCAACGCGAGCCAGCTGCGGTGGCGCAGCTTGCAGAAGATCGCCGAGGCGAAGATCACGCCGAGCAAGCCGCCGTGGAAGCTCATGCCGCCGGTCCAGATCCGGATGATCTCCGCCGGATGCGCGAAGTAGAACTCCGGCTTGTAGAAGAGCACGTAGCCCAGGCGGCCGCCGAGGATCACACCGAAGACGCCGTAGACCAGCACGTCGTCGATGTCGCGCTCCGTGATGCCTTTGCCGAAGCCGTGGCG
This sequence comes from Burkholderiales bacterium, assembly GCA_025936275.1. Taxonomy (GTDB): domain Bacteria; phylum Pseudomonadota; class Gammaproteobacteria; order Burkholderiales; family Usitatibacteraceae; genus Usitatibacter. The sequence goes on along the minus strand of JAICTR010000048.1, from coordinate 1,007 downwards.
CACGCGCCACTTGCCGAGCACGATGATGGCGATGAACGCCAGCACATACATCAGCCCGTACCAGCGGATCGCGAGCGGGCCGAGGTGCAGCGCGATGGGATCGAATTGGGGAAAGACGAGCACGGGCGTTCCCGGAAGCGGAGAGGGGCGAGCGCATTATCCCAGACGCGGCGCGGAGCGCGGGTCGGCTAGAATCAGGGGTTCATCTCCGCATCGCCCGCTTCCCTCCCTCCCATGACCGAAAAACTCCGCTCGTTCACCATCACCCACGGCGTGCCGCGCTCGCCCAACCGCTCGATGCTGCGCGCCATCGGCTACCAGGACGCCGACTTCGAGAAGCCGATCGTCGGCATCGCCAACGGCCACTCGACGATGAACCCGTGCAACGCGGGCATCCAGCCGCTCGCCGATGCGGCCGATGCGGCCGCCCGCGAATCCGGCGCCATGCCGCAGATGTTCGGCACCATCACCGTGACCGACGGCATCTCCATGGGCACCGAGGGGATGAAGTACTCGCTCGTCTCGCGCGAGGTGATCGCCGATTCCATCGAGACCGCGGTGCAGAGCCAGTTCATGGACGGCGTGCTCGCGATCGGCGGCTGCGACAAGAACATGCCGGGCGCGATGATCGGCATCTGCCGCATGAACATCCCGGCGATCTTCGTCTACGGCGGCACCATCAAGCCCGGCCGCTACAAGGGCCAGGACCTGCAGATCGTGTCGGTCTTCGAGGCGGTGGGCTCGTTCACCGCGGGCAAGATGTCGCAGGAGGACTTCGAGTGCATCGAGCGCTGCGCGCTGCCCGGCGTCGGCGCCTGCGGCGGCATGTACACGGCGAACACCATGTCCTCGTCGATCGAGGCGATCGGCCTCTCGCTGCCGTACTCCTCGACGATGGCGGCGGAGGACGAGGAAAAGCGAGTGAGCGCTGCGAAGAGCATGGAGGTGCTGGTCCAGGCGATCGCGAAGGACCTGAAGCCGCGCGACATCGTGACGCGCAAGTCGCT
>JAICTR010000493.1 GCA_025936275.1 Burkholderiales bacterium | reverse complement strand
ACCTGTGCCGGCGCCGATCCCGACTGCGACATGAGGCCGGTCAGCTCCTGCGAGAGGGTCGCCATCTCCTCGGCGCCGACGCGGATCTGGGCGATGTTGCGCGACAGCGAGATGAGGTCGTTCTGCGCGGCGAGGATCGCGGTGGCCGCATTGGCGCTCACCGGCCATTGCTTGGCGAGCTCGCCCAGGCGCGCACGCACTTCCGGCGAGGTCGCCGCGCCCGGCACCGTCACGTCGAAGGCCTGTCCGCCGTTGCGCAGCACCGCGAGATAGGCCGCGAACTCGTCGCGGCTGGTCTTGAGCTGCGGGAAGGCGATCGGCTGCCCGCGCGCGGCGATGCCCGCCGCCTTCGCGAGCCGCTGCGTGTGGTACTGCATCTGCGACACGATGGTGAGGTAGGTCGCGTGGCGCGTGCGCAACGTGGTGTCCTGGTACACCATGAAGCCGGTCGCGCCGAGCAGCACCAGCGCCGCGATGCCGAGGATCTGCAGCTGCGCCGTCACGGGCTTGCGGCCGATGAACGGCACGCGGAAGGTCGAGAGCGCCGCGCGGGCGTCGGCTTGCGGCGCGGCCTTGCGCGCCGTGGCGCCCGGCTTCGCGCTTCCGGGTCGCGTCGCGGGTCCGCCGGCGGCGGCAAGGTGCGTCGCGGTGGAAGTCGGTCCCGCGGCCGGGCGCGCGGCGGGCTTCGCCTTCGGCGCGCCGAGGCGCCTGAACCAGCCGCCGAGGGAGGACTTGGGTTTCATCGCTTGTGCCTTTGCCATTTCGTTCTCCTACGCGCCAACTTCCAGGAACCGCTGCTCACGCGCGAGCGCGGGAAGGTCGAGCTCCAGCCAGCGCGTGCCGCCGGCATCCATGTACACCGCACCCACCCAAGGATGCGCATCCAACGGCCGCGCGGCCGGCGCGAACTGCTCCGGATTGCGCAGGCCCAGCATGCGCGACACCAGCAGCCCCGAGCCCGCGACGATCCGCTCCGAGACGAGGATCACGCGCCGCTCCATGCCGGGCACGATCGCCTCCGCGCCCTGGAAGGCGGCGAAGTCGACGATCCCGTAGAGGTTGCCGCGCACGTTCGAGACGCCGCGGAACCACGAGTGCGTGAGCGGCACGCCGACCGTCTGGGGCACCGGGATCACCTCGCTCACCTGGTGCAGCGCGACGAACCAGTTCTCCCCGCCCACCTGGAAGCCGAGCTTCGAGGAGACCGCCGTCCGCGTCGAGGCGGTACGCAGCCGCTCGGCGACCGAGAGCTGGAATTCACGAAGTCCGGTGCGTCGCGCCATCTTGCTTCAGCTCAGCGCCTTGATCTTCTCGAGCAGGTCGCTCTCGGAAAGCGGCTTCGTGATGTAGTCCTTCGCTCCCTGCCGCAGACCCCAGATCTTGTCCGTCTCCTGGTCCTTGGTGGTGCAGATGATGACCGGGATGTGCTTGGTCTTTTCCTCGCGCGTGATGGCGCGCGTCGCCTGGAAGCCGTTGAGCCCCGGCATCACCACGTCCATCAGGATGAGGTCGGGCTGCTCGCTCTTCGCCCGCTCGATCGCGATCTCGCCGCTGTCCACCACCAGCACCTGGTATCCCTGCTTCTTCAGCAGGCCTTCCATGAACGCGCGCTCGGTGGGCGAGTCGTCCACCACCATGATCTTTCGGATCGCCATCTGTCGGAACTCCGTGGTCGTTGATTCGGGTGCGCCCATCACGCGGTGCTGCGCTGGGCGAGGTGCAGCTCGACCGCCTTGAGCAGGCTTTCCTTGGTGAAGGGCTTGGTGAGGTACTCGTCGGAGCCCACCATCCGGCCGCGTGCGCGGTCGAAGAGGCTGTCCTTCGAGGAGAGCATGATCACCGGGGTCGCGCGGTGCTTGCCGCTTTTCTTGATGAGCGCGCAGGTCTGGTAGCCGTCGAGGCGCGGCATCATGATGTCGACGAAGATGAGGTCGGGCTGGT
>JAICTR010000487.1 GCA_025936275.1 Burkholderiales bacterium | reverse complement strand
CTCGACGAGCTGCGTGCCCGCTCCCCGCAGAGCACCGTGCTCGATCGCCACCTCGCGCTCGAGCAGACGCTCGCCGGGACGCCGCTCTCGGCGGGCAACCGCGCGACGCTGCTGCAGAACGGCGCCGAGACCTATCCCGCCGAGCTCGGGGCGATCCGCGGCGCGAAGCATTTCATCCATCTCGAGATGTACATCTTCGAGGCGGGCGCCGCGGGCCGGGACTTCGCGAACGCGCTCATGGAGCGGGCGCGTGCCGGCGTGGAGGTGCGCGTGCTCTACGACGGCGTGGGCTCGATGGATACGCCGAAGGAATTCTTCGAGCGCATGAAGCAGGCGGGCGTGAAGGTGCTGCCGTTCAATCCGGTCTCGCCGGAGCGCGTGGTGCGCAAGGGCGTGGCGCTCGACCATCGCGACCATCGCAAGCTCATCGTCGTCGACGGGCGCGTGGCGTTCGTGGGCGGCATCAACATCAGCGATGTGTACGGGCCGCTGCCGCGCGGGCCGGCGGGCTCCACGCCTTCGGCGGGCTCGTCTTCCGGCGGCTCGTCCGCGAGCGGCGGCAAGGCGAGCGGCAAGGACGACGGCAGCAAGGAGGCGATCGAGAAGCGCCCGTGGCGCGACACGCAGGTGCGCATCGAAGGCCCGGTCGTCGCGCAGCTCGAGCGCTCCTTCCTCGGGCAATGGGCGAAGGAGTCGAAGCATCCGGTCGAGGACGACGCGCGCTATTTCCCCCAGGTGCCCGCCGCGGGCCACGAGCTGGTGCGCGCCATCGCCGGGACGCCCGACGAGGGCGTGGACGCGGCGTACGTCGCGCTCGTCTCCGCGATCGAGAATGCCGAGAGCGAGGTGCGCATCATGAACTCGTACTTCGTGCCGGCGAAGGACCTGCGCGAGGCGCTCGAGGGCGCGGCGCGGCGCGGCGTGAAGGTGGAGCTGGTGATGCCGAGCCACCTCGACACCTGGGTGGTGCTCGAGGCGGGCCGCTCGTTCTACACCGAGCTTCTCGAGGCCGGCGTGCACATCTACGAGCGCGAGGGGCGCCTGCTGCACTCCAAGGTGGCGACCATCGATGGCGTCTGGTCCACGGTGGGGTCGACCAACCTCGACTATCGCAGCCTCGCCCACAACGACGAGCTCAACGTCGTGGTCCTGGGCCCCGAGTTCGCGGGGAAGATGAACCAGGCCTTCGACGACGACATCGCGCACTCGCGGCACATCACGCCGCAGGCCTGGGCGAAGCGGCCGATCGCAAGCCGCCTCAAGGAAGCCGCGGCGCGCATCTGGGCCTACCTGCTGTAAGCGGCGCGCCCCGCGCGCTCACTCGGGGCGCGCGTAGTCGAGGAAGCGCTCCGGGCTCACGCGCAACGCGGCGCCCGTCGGACACGCGCGCACGCACGCCGCCCCGCCTTCCAGGTCCTTGCACATGTCGCACTTCACCGCCTTCTTCACCGTATCCTTGCCGTGCGCCAGCGGCTCGAGGCCCGGCTCCGGCCCGAGGCCGAAGAGGAGCCACGACCACAGGCTGGGCCGCGTGCGAGCGGGATCCGAGGAGGCGAGCTGGATCACGCCGTACGGGCAGTTGCGTTCGCAGTTGCCGCAGCCGATGCAGGAATCGTCCACGTACACCTCGCCCTCGGGGGAGCGGTGGATGGCATCGGGCGGGCAATCCTTCATGCAGTGCGGATGCTCGCAGTGGCGGCACGAAGTCGGCACGTGGAGGTGCGCATAGGTCCGCCCCGCCTCGCGATCGAGGCGGCTGAGCCCGTCATGCGAGTCCGCGCACGCCTTCTCGCAATTGTCGCAGCCGACGCACAGATTCTCGTCGATCAGCAGCACGTCGGTCGCCTCGCCGATGCCGTTCTCGACGAGGAAGCTCGCAGTCTCCGAATACATGTCGACCACGCCCGAGAAGCTGTCCTTGCGGCTCTCGATGAACGCGTTGATGTTCTGGCGGTCAGCCATGTCGTGGCGGAGCTTGTCGAGCAGGCGCGGCTTGG
>JAICTR010000094.1 GCA_025936275.1 Burkholderiales bacterium | reverse complement strand
TAACAAGCAAGTCCTCCTCGCCTCGCGCCCGGCGGGCACGGTTACGCCCGACAACTTCCGCATCGCCGAAGCGCCGCTTCCCGAGCCGGGCGAGGGCGACGCATCACCTTTCATCGAGGAAGCCGTCGACTACGCGACCGCGCTGCTCTGCGCGGAGGCCGTCGGCGCGATGAAATACGCCAACGATGCGACCCTCGAATACCTCAGGACGCGCAAGCAGTTCGGCGTGCCCATCGGCGCCTTCCAGGCGCTGCAGCACCGCATGGTGGACATGGTGATCGAGTGCGAGCAGGCGCGCTCCATGGCGAGCCTCGCCTGCGCGCGCGTCGATACCGAGAGCGATCCGCGCGAGCGTGCGCGCATCGTCTCGGCGGCCAAGATCAGGATCGCCGATGCCGCGCGCCACGTGAGCCAGGAATCGGTGCAGCTCCATGGCGGCATGGGCATGACCGAGGAGCTCAAGGTGAGCCACACCTTCCGCCGCCTCACGACGATCGCGCGCCAGTTCGGCGACGCGGACCACCACCTCGAGCGGTTCGCACGAAGCGCTCCCTCTCCCTCGGGAGAGGGCCGGCGAGAGGGTCGCGCCAATGCTTAACAAGCAAGTCCTCCTCGCCTCGCGCCCGGCGGGCACGGTTACGCCCGACAACTTCCGCATCGCCGAAGCGCCGCTTCCCGAGCCGGGCGAGGGCGAGGTGCTGGTGAAGAACGAATGGCTCTCGCTCGATCCCTACATGCGCGGCCGCATGAACGATGCAAAGTCCTACGCGCCGAGCGTCGACGTGGGCGCGCTCATGGTGGGGCAGACGGTGGGCGAGGTGGTGGAATCGCGGCACCCGGGATTCCGCCGCGGCGACAAGGTGCTCACCTCGCTCGGCTGGCAGCTCTTCGGCGTGGCGAAGGGCAAGGAGCTGATGCTGGTCGATGCGTCGCGTGTTCCCGCTTCCTATTACCTCGGCGTGCTCGGCATGCCGGGCATCACCGCATGGTTCGGCCTCTTCGAGATCGGCAAGCCCAAGCCCGGCGACACGGTGGTCGTGTCCGCCGCCTCGGGCGCCGTCGGGAGCGTCGTGGGGCAACTCGCGAAGCAGGAGGGCTGCCGCGTGGTCGGCATCGCCGGGGGACGCGCGAAGTGCGATTACGTGGTGCGCGAGCTGGGCTTCGATGCGTGCGTGGATTACAAGGCGGGGCGCCTGCTCGAAGACCTGCGCGCGGCGTGCCCGAAGGGCATCGACGTCGACTTCGAGAACGTGGGCGGCGAGGTGCTCGACACGGTGCTCCGCGCGATGAATCCGTTCTCGCGCATCGTCGTGTGCGGGCTCATCGCCGAGTACGACGCCACCGAGCCGTACGGCTACCGGATGCTGCGCGCGATCCTCGTGAACCGCATCCGCATGCAGGGCATGATCGTCTTCGACTGGAAGGACCGCTACGGCGAGGCGCTGGCGGATCTCTCGGCGCGCATCGCCGCGGGCAAGCTGCGCTACAAGGAGTCGATCGTCGAAGGCCTCGAGAACGCGCCGCGCGGCCTCATGGCGCTTCTTTCCGGCGGCAATTTCGGCAAGCAGCTGGTGAAGCTCGGCTGATCCGCCCGGCGGCGGCTTGCGCCGCTGCCCGCGGGAACCGTGCCCCGCCGCGCGTGTCCCCCGAAAGGAGGCACGCCCATGGAACCCAACTTCTTCCGCTCGCTCGGTGTCGCGGCCGGCATCGCGCTCGGCGCCTTCGCCGCGTTCTCGGCGTTCGCGCAGGCGGTCGACTTTCCCGGCCGGGATGCGCCGCCGAGCGCCGCGCGCAGCGAGGGCACGCTCGACGGCAGCACGGAGTTTTCCTACTTCGGCGATGCGGCGACGGCCGACACCACCGATCGCGCCGTCGCCGAGCGCGTGATGGACGCGCTCGCGACCGATCCGGCCCTCGAGGGTTCGGCGATCACCGTGCTCGTCGACCAGGGTCGCGTGCGCTTGAGCGGCCGCGCGCGCGACGAAGGCCAGGCGGCGTACGCGCTGGAGGTCGCGCGCGATGCGGCCGGTCCCGCGGTGGACGTGACGGGCGAAGGCCTGCGCGCCGGCGAGCCGGCCGGCACCGCGGGCTGAACCGACGCACCGCGGCCTCATCCAACCTCCCTGGCGCGCGACCGCGCCGCGAGGAGGTTTCCATGTCTTCCAGCACACTCACTCCCGACAACCTTCCGGCCGGCCGCGACCGCCGCACCGGACTCGGCCACGGCACCGAGGCGCTCGGCCCGAGCGACAGCTCCGACCCCGGCAGCGACGTGCCGGGAGCGCACGGGCTCGCGCACGACGCCGATCGCGTCGGCCTCGATCGCGGCACCAACGAGGATCCCGACGAGAGCCGCGCCGGCGACACCGGCGGCCCGGACGTGGGCGACGGCAACCTCGACAGCGACTCGGATGCGGGCGGCAGCGGCGAGCGCGCCGCGGCGGGGCGCGACAATCCGCGCGCGGACGCGTGGGACATCGACGTGGATCACATCGAGGAGGACGGCGAGGACATCGGTGCGATCGAGGCGGGCGAGCTCGACGCGTCCCACCCGGAGGCCGGCCAGTACGATGAGGGCGACGAGAATCGCCCCGACCTCCCGGATGATCCCCGGAATCTCGCACGGACCTCCCGCCGCCGTTGAGGCGGAGCGGCGGCACGCGGCGGCGCCCTTCGCGAGGCGCGTCCCGCCGGCGGTCTACAGCGGGCTCGTGATCGCGGCGATCGGCGCGCTCGGCTGGGCGAGCGGCGTGCCGTGGGTGTTCCCGAGCCTCGGCCCGAGCATCGCGATCCAGGCGCGCTCGCCGGAGCATCGCACCGCGCGCCCGTGGAACGTGGTGGTGGGCCACCTCATCGGCGCCGCGGTCGGCTTCGCCGTGGTGCGCATCACCGGGCTCGTGCACCAGCCGCCGATGAACATCTCCCACGCGCTCACCGGCGCGCGCGTCGTCGCGGCCGCGCTCGCGGTGTTCCTCTCGATGGCGCTGCAGGAGCTCGCCGACGCGAACCATGCGCCGGCGGAAGCGACGACGTTGCTGATCGTGGTCGGCGCTCTCGACGCGACCCTCAAGGGCGCGCTGGTGCTGCTCGCCGGCATCGCGCTGATCGCCGTGTTCGGCGAGGCGGTGCGGCGCGAGAAGCTCGAACGGCGCGCGAGCCCTTAACGAGCCGGGGGCACGCGGACCGGGGCGAGCTGGATCTCCGTCGAGCCGCTCGGCCGGTGCGTCCAGTGGACGATCGCGAAGGCCGCACCGATCGCGAGCATCACGCCGACCAGGACTCCCGCGACGAGGCGCATGCCGCGGCGCGCGTCGATGCGCTCGCGCCGCTCGAGGTTGTCCACCAGCGCACGGACGTTGCGCAGCGCGCGGCGCTCCAGCTCGCGTTGCGCGTCCTCGTTGCGGACGGTCGTGTGCTCCACGGCGGCCTCCTTCGAAGGCGTCAGCGGCCCTTGTCGCAGCCGAAGCGCTTCACGCGCAGCGCGCCGAACACCGCGACTCCCTTGTTGCTCTCGTCGGCGGCGCCGACCGCGGTCCCCGACTCGCGTGCGTTGGCGAGGTGCGCGTAGCACTGCGCGTCGATCTCGAGCTTGCCCATCACCGTGACGTTGGAGCGGAAGCAGTACCAGCCGTGCGGGTTGGCGAGGCGGATGGTGCTGCGGCCCATCACGTTCACCGCGGGGCGCACGAGGACCAGGCGCGGCTGGCGCGTCACCGGATCGTCGCCGCTCGACGACTGGCCGATGCCGAACACCTTCACGCCCGTCGCGATCACGCCATCGGCACGCGTGCCCTTGCGGAAGGGCGAGGACTTGCCCCACGCGGCGATGCACTGGTCGAGCGCCTGCTGGTCGCCTTCGTCGGCGGCGGCGAGCGCGGGCAGTCCGGCGAGCAGGAGCATCACGAGGACTTTCGAAAGCACTGAAGGAACGCGGTTCGGTTTCATGTCGGGAGGAGGAAGTGCGTCAGAAACGGAAGCGCTCGACCATCTTGGAGCCGCTCACGCCATCGACCGTGTACTCGAAGATGCCGTGGCTCGCGTCGAGCGGCGTGAAGCTCGCGGTGCCCGCCTGCGTGAGGCGCGTGGCCGCGGGATCGAACGGGAGCTGCCAGGGCGTGCCCTGCGTGCGATAGATCTTGCCCGCGAAGCGCAGGCGGTTCGAGGCGTCGCGCGACCACGATCCGCCGGGCACCACCAGCCACGACGCCTTGCCCGCGTCGTCGTACGCGACCCACACCATGAAGAGCTTCTCGCGCAGCTGGTTCAGCGTGAGCGCCCAGCCCGGCTCGCGCGGGTTCCACCACATGTCGGAGTAGTCGTCGTGCGGGTGCAGCGAGCGCGTCGCGCCGGCGCGCGCGACCGAGATGTGGATCGGGCCGACGAGGTCCGTGGGGCCGAGCGTTCCCGAGGGCGGCGACACGACGAGCGAGGCGTCGTACTCGCCCGCGGGAAGCCGTCCCAGCGTGAATTCCTCGAAGAATCCCGCGACGGTGCCGCAATCGGGCGAGACGCCGCCGCGATCCACGTTCACCGTGATGCGGTTCGCTTCCTGCGAAACCTGCGCCGAATCGCCGTTGGTGCAGCCCGCATGCGCGTAGCGCAGGCGCACGGTGTCGAGCGACGAGGGATGCGCCGGCTCGATCGTGATCTGCTGGCCGAACGCGGCCGCCGCGGCGGCGAGTGCGAGCGGCGCGAAAAGCGTCGCGTGGAAGCGCTTCATCCGGTTGCAACCCTTGGAAATCGCGGGAACCGGCATTCTACCGATCCGCAAGCGCCCCGACATCGAAGCGCTGTAGGTCGCGGGCCACCACCACCGGTCCTGGATAGCGCGCCCGGATCGCGGCGAGCCCGGCTGCGTTCGACCCGCGCTGGTGGTACAGCACGAGCAGCCGCGGGCGGGCCGCGTTCGCGGTGCGCGCGACATCTTCCGCGCTGCTGTGGAAGGCTCGGAAATAGGCGCTCGGGTCGCCCGCGACGCCGCCCTCGTGCACGAGGATGTCGCAGCGGCGGCATTGGGCCGCGACCTCCGGCGTGTAGGCCGTATCGCCGGTGATGACGATGGTCGCATCCGGCGTATCGAAGCGGAATCCGAAAGCCTCACGCCAGGTGCCGTGCCGCACGCGGAACGCCGTGACGGTTACCCTTTCGTCGCGGAACACCACGCCGGCATCGATTTCATGCACCTGCACGCGGGGCGGATCGCCGCCGGCGTTCTCGCCGCCGGGACCGGTGCGGATCCGGATGTCCTCGTCGTACGCGGCCAGCAGGTGCGCCGTCATGCGGGCGAGACCCTTGGGGCCATGGATTTCGAGCGCTCCGTCGCCCGCGCCGCGCTTGGCGAAGCGCGCGTCGCCGGCGATGGTCCAGGGCGTCAGGACCAGCTCCGCGAGGCCGAGCGTATGGTCCGAGTGCAGGTGCGTGACGAACGCCGTCTTCAGGTCCGTGACCCGCGCGTGCAGCCGGTGCTCGCGAATCGCCGCCGCCCAGCGGCGCACCACGCCGACGCCGCAATCGACGAGGTACGGCACGTCGTCCACCAGCACGACCGTCGCCGGACCAAAGCGATCGGGATCCGGCGCGGGGTTGCCGGTGCCGAGCATCACGAGCTGCGTGCGTGAATGCGGCGCATGCTCGCTCGCCCCGAGCGGCGCGCACGAAGCGGCGAGCGCCAGCGCGGCCGCCGCGAAGGTGGAGCGGATCGCGCTACAGGGCACCGATCGCCGAAAGCGCATGCCGCACTTCCTCGATGCCTTCGCCCGAAAGCGGCGCCTGCGGCGGCAGCGGCCGGCCCACGTCGTAGCCCTGCAGCGTGAGGCCGCCCTTGATGCACGCGGCGAGGTTGTGCTTCGCGAACGCCTGGTTCAATCGCCACAGCGGGCGCTGCCGCTCCATGGCGGCGCGCCAGTCGCCGCGGCGGCAGAGCTCGTAGAGCTCCACGCTTTGGCGCGGCGCGACGCATGCCGGTCCCGCCATCCAGCCGATGCCGCCGATCAGCATCACGCACGCGGGACTGTGCGCGGACGCGGCGAACACCTGCATGCGGCCCTCGACGCGCTCGAGGATCGAGAGCAGCCGCCCGGTGTTGGACGACGCGTCCTTGATGTAGCCGATGTTGCCGACGCGGCTCAGGCGCTCGATCGCCGGAAGGCTCAGGTCGGAGCGCTGGAAGTTCGGGTTGGTGTAGAGCACGATCGGCAGCGGCACGGACTCGGCGATCGCGCGGAAGTAGTCGAACACGCCGTCGTCGCCGATGGGAAAGTAAGCCTCGAGGATCGCGAGGATGCCGTCGACGCCGATCGCGCGGTAGTCGCGCGCTTGCGAGACCGCATCGGCGATGGTGGTCGAGGCGACGCCCGCCACCACCGGCACGCGGCCCTTCGCCGCCGCCACGACGACCTCGACGACGCGCCGCCGCTGCTCGCGCGAAAGGTACGCGAACTCGCCCGTCGAGCCGAGCGCCGTGAGGCCGTGCACGCCGGCGGCGACGAGATCCTCGCAAAGCTTCGCGAGCACCTCGGCCTTCACCGCGCCGCGCGCGTCGATCGGCGAGACGAGATAGGGGAAGACGCCGCGGAAGCCTTCGGCCATCGCTCAGTCCTCGTCGCGCGCGACGAAGTTCAGCTCGACGCCGTTGCCGGCCGGATCGTGCATGAAGATCTGCCGCACGCCGGTGAGCGGCACGTCGGCCACGCGATAGGGAACGCCCAGCGCATCGAGACGCGCACGCATCGCGGCGATTCCGCGGCACGCGAACGCGACGTGGTCGAACGTGCCGCTGCCCGGCACCGGATGCGCCTCGCCCGCGCCCGCCTCGCTCAGGTGCAGGATCGGCCGCCCACCGGCGTAGAGCCAGTAGCCCTGGAAGCGGAACGGCGGGCGCTCGCCCACCTCGAGGCCGATCGCGTCGCGATACCAGTCGCGGATGCGCTCGAGCAGCTCGCGCGGCGCGCGCAGGTTGTAGTGGTCGAGGCCGCGGACGCCCACGCGCTGCCCTATGCCACCTCGAAGAGGCCCGCGGCGCCCATGCCGCCGCCGATGCACATCGTCGCGACGACGTATTTCACGCCGCGGCGCTTGCCTTCGATCAGCGCGTGGCCGGTGAGTCGCGAGCCGGTGACGCCGTACGGGTGGCCCACCGCGATCGCGCCGCCGTTGACGTTCAGCCGATCGTCGGGAATGCCCAGCTTGTCGCGGCAGTAGATCACCTGCACCGCGAACGCCTCGTTGAGCTCCCAGAGGCCGACGTCCTCGACCTTGAGGCCCGCGCGCTTCAAGAGCTTCGGCACCGCGAATACCGGACCGATGCCCATCTCGTCGGGCTCGCAGCCGGCGACCGCGAAGCCGCGGAAGACGCCGAGGGGCTTCGCGCCGGTGCGCGCCGCGGCCGCATCGCTCATCACCACGCACCCGGAAGCGCCGTCGGAGAACTGGCTCGCGTTGCCCGCGGCCACCACGCCGCCGGGGAGGGCCGGCCGGATCTTCGCAACGCCTTCGAGCGTGGTGTCGGGACGTATGCCTTCGTCCGCGGCGAGCGTGACTTCCTTCGTGAAGAGGCGCGCGGTCTCCTTGTCCGCGACGCCCATGCGCACCTCGATCGGGACGATCTCGTCGGCGAATTTGCCCGCGGCCGCGGCGGCCGCCGCGCGCTGCTGGCTGCGCGCGCCGTACTCGTCCTGCTTCTCGCGCGGGATGCCGTAGCGCTTGGCGACGTTCTCGGCGGTCTCGAGCATCGACCAGTAAATGCCGGGCTTGTGCTCCGCGAGCCACGCCTCGCGCGCCATGTGGCGGTTCGCCTCGTTCTGCACGCAGGAGATCGATTCCACGCCGCCCGCGACGTAGGTGTCGCCTTCGCCGGCGAGGATGCGCTGCGCCGCGAGCGCGATCGCCTGCAGTCCCGAGGAGCAGAAGCGGTTCACCGTCATGCCGGCGACCGAGACCGGGCAGCCGGCGCGCAGCGCGATCTGCCGCGCGATGTTGCCGCCGGTCGCGCCTTCGGGCAGCGCGCAGCCCATGATCACGTCCTCGACGCTCGCCGGATCGATGCCTGCGCGCTCGATCGCGTGGCGCACGACATGTCCGCCCATGGTCGCGCCATGGGTCATGTTGAGCGCGCCGCGCCAGGACTTCGCGAGGCCGGTGCGGGCGGTGGAGACGATGACGGCGTCAACCATTGAACGATTTCCCTTCATTCGCCAGCTTTACCAGCATCGGCGCCGGCTTCCAGAACGACGGATCGCCGGTGCCCGCGGATTCGAAGCGGCGCATCGCGCGCACCACGTTGTAGGGTCCGACCATGTCCGCGTAGAGCATCGGCCCGCCGCGATGCGGCGGGAAGCCATAGCCGGTGAGATACACCATGTCGATGTCGGAGGCGCGCGCGGCGATGCCCTCCTCGAGGATGCGCGCGCCCTCGTTCACCAGCGCGTACACGCAGCGCTCGACGATCTCGGCGTCGTCGATCTTGCGCGGCGCGATGCCCTTCTCCTTGCGGTACGCCGCGATCATCTCGTCCACCTTCGGATCGGGGATCGCGTCGCGACGGCCGGGTTCGTAGCGGTACCAGCCGGCGCCGGTCTTCTGGCCGAAGCGTCCCTGCTCGCAGAGGCGATCGGCGATGCGCGAGTAGACGAAATTCGGCCGCTCGACGTAGCGCCGCTTGCGGATCGCCCAGCCGATGTCGTTGCCGGCGAGATCGCTCATGCGGAACGGGCCCATCGCGAAGCCGAACTTCTCGAGCGCCGCGTCCACCTGCTGCGGCGAGGCGCCCTCCTCGATGAGAAACAGCGCCTGGCGCAGGTACTGCTCGATCATGCGGTTGCCGATGAAGCCGTCGCAGACGCCGGAGACCACGCAGGTCTTCTTGATCTTCTTGCCCAGCTTCATCACCGTCATCAGCACGTCGGGCGCGGTCTTGGCGCCGCGCACGACCTCCAGCAGCTTCATGACG
>JAICTR010000206.1 GCA_025936275.1 Burkholderiales bacterium | reverse complement strand
GCGGTGGGAATCGTCGCCACGCGCAGCTCGATGTCGAGCGGGCCGAACTTCTTGAACTTGATCTTGCCGTCCTGCGGCTTCCTCTTTTCCGAGATGTCCAGGTCGCACATGATCTTCAGGCGCGTCACGAGCGGCTGGCGATAAGCGGCGGGCACCTCGATGTAGTTGGCGAGAGACCCGTCCTTGCGGAAGCGGATGCCGACCTTGCCCTTGCCGGGCAGCGGCTCCACGTGGATGTCGGAAGCGCCCTGGTGGTAGGCATCGACGATGATCTTGTTCACGAGCTTCACCAGCTCGTTGTCGGCCGCGGCCGAGATGTCGTCGACGTTGGCCGGGCCCTCCTCGTCCTCGTCGAGCCCCGAGAGCAGGTCGCCGATCGATTCGCCGCCCGCGCCCTCTGCGCCGAAGAACTGGTCGAGCGTCAGCTTGAAGTCGCGCTCGGTGGTGACCTTGTAGAGGATGCGAGAGCGGGGAAACACGTTCTCGACCATCCGCGAGTTGCGCACGCGCTCCGGATCGGTGGACATCACCAGCACGCCCTTGGGTCCGTCCTCGAGCGGGATCCAGTGGTTCGCCTCGGCGTAGTCGCGCTTGATGTTCTTCAGGAGGTCCGGCGGCTTGATGCGGTCGGACTTGAACGGCTCGAACTCCACGCCGAAGAACTTCGCGAGCGCCGCCCCGAGCGCCGGCGGCTTCACCTGGAACTCCTCGATGAGGATGTCCTCGACGTTCTTGTTCTTGCGCCGCGCGGCCTTGGTCGCGAGCTCGAGCTCCCCGGCGGCGATCACGTTGTCGATCACCAGGTACTCGAACTTCGACTGGATCGCGCCCGGCATCTGCTGGCGCATGCGGAAGGCGATCGCGAGCGTCTTGGAAAGCTCGACCACGCCCTCGTCGTGCAGCGGCGAGAAAGGCTGCCCCGCCAGGTTGTTGATGAGCTGCAGCACGCCCATGAGCTCGGCGCCGGTGTCCCCGCCCAGGATCGGCGCGATCAGCATCTGGCGCGAGCGGTAGCCGGTGCGCTGGTCCACGGCCTTGAGGAACGCGAGGTTCGGCGAGAATTGCTTGAGCTCCGCGTCGTCGTAGACGTCCTTGATGTTCATGTGCCGCTTGTGCAGCGCGCAGAAGCCGGCGAGCGAGGACTCCGAGATCGGCAGCTTGATGTCCTTGAACGAGTTCAGGCCGGTCTTCACCTTCGAGACGATCGACTGCCCGTCCTCGCTCGTGATGTAGACGGTCAGGCGGTCCGCCTCGAACAGCTGGCAGATGTCGCGCGTCACGTCGAGGATGATCTCGTCGATGTTCGCGGTGGAGTGGATGCGGTTGGTGACGGCCTGCAGCTTCTTCGAGAACGCGAGCTTCTGGCTCATGTCCGCGACGTTCTGCGGGGCGTGCATCTTGGGTTCGAGGACTGCGCTCATGGTTGCACCTGCCTGGGCTGTAGCGGCTACAGTGAGAATTCCTGGTTGACCTCGAGCATGCGCGGGCTCCAGCGGCCCGCGGCCTTGCCGATCTCCTGCATCGTGAGCGCGCCTTCGCCCGGCTTCAAGTGGGTGATGAAGACCTCGGGCGTCGCGCGCATCTTGGCGAGCTCGCCGGCCAGCATGTCGGGGCAGAGGTGCTTCGAGGCGGTCGCGATGTCGCGCTCCTTGTTGGAGAACGCGGTCTCGATGATGAGGTACTTGAGGTTGGGCGTGCGGTTCACCGCCTCCCAGAGCGCGTCATGGGGCGCGGTGTCGCCGCTGTAGGCGAGCGAAGCGCGCGGCGTCTCGAGGATGTAGCCCACGGCGGGCACCGTGTGGTTGGCGGGAATGGCGGTGAAGCGCCGCTGGCCCAGCGTCACCGTCTCTCCGGGCTCGATCTCGCGATACACCATGAACGGGCGGCGCGCATCGGGAATCTGCGTGAAGTCCGGCCAGATCTTCCAGTTGAAGAGGTGCGCGCGAAGGATATCCAGCGTCTCCTTGATGCCGTACACGATGATCGGCCGCGATCGCATCCAGCACACCGTGTCGACCAGGAACGGGATGCTCGCGACGTGATCCAGGTGCGAATGCGAGACGAAGATGTGGTCGATCCGCGCGAGCGCCTCGAGGGAGAGATCGCCCACGCCCGTGCCCGCATCGACCAGCACATCCGCGTCGACGAGCAGGGATGTCGTGCGCAGCCCGCCGCCGATGCCTCCGCTGCACCCCAGTACCCTGATCCTCATCTCCTGTCCCCGGGCGGAGGCGGCCTTCTTCCGGCCTCCGGTCGCGATCGCCGGTCGCGACAGGGACCGGAGCGTCGGTCCATTATCGGAGAACGTTACCATGGCGACTGTGCGGCATTCCACAGGCGCCGCACGGCAGATGCGGCGCGTGCGGCAGGTGTCGCCGACCCATGCCGCACCGGGCTCACGGCTTGTAGAAGAACTCCATCTTCACGCCCGCGATCTCGATCAGGTCGTGGTCGCCGAGCGGATGCGCCTGCGCGCCGAGCGAGGTGCCGTTGAGCGTGGGATAGGTCGCGCCCTCGACGTGCGTGATGAAGTAGCCGTTGGGGCGCTTGGTGATGACCGCGACCTGCACGCCGGGCTTGCCGATGGTGGTGAGGTTCTTGGTGAGGTCGAGCGTCTTTCCCGCGGCGGCGCCCGAGAGCACCTGGATCGCCGCGTCGCGAAGCGGGCCCGCGGCGGCGGCCGCCGCGCCCGCGGGCCCGGCGGAGGGCGCGGGACCGGGCGGCGTGGTGGTGGTCGGTCCGGCCGCGAGCGGCGCGCCGGCGGGCTTCAGCTGCTCGGGCGACATCGCCTTGAGGTTGGTCTGCGTGTCCCCCATCGCCTTCTCCGGCGGCGGCCCGGCCTTCGCCGGGTTGCGGATGATCATGGTCTTCTCGAAGTCGGCGGCGGTCGCTTGCGCCGGCGCATCGTTGAAGTACTTGAGCTTGTGCTTGCCGATCTCCACCACGTCGTTGTTCTGCAGGAAGTGCTTCTTGATCGGCTTGCCGTTCACCATGGTGCCGTTGGTCGAGCCCAGGTCCTCGATGAACGAATCGTTGAGGATCGTGATGATCGCCGCGTGCTCGCCGCTCACCGCGAGGTTGTCGATCTGGATGTCGTTGTGCGGCTTGCGCCCGATGAGCGTGCGCTCCTTGGAGAGCGTGTACTCCTTGAGCACCTGCCCGTCGACGCTGAGGATGAGCTTGGCCATGGTCGTATTTTCCTTGGGTGTTACCTGAACAATGCCTTCAGGCGCGCGAGCCAACCGCGCTCGATGCCGAAGGGCTCCGCGACGCGGATGAGCATCGCCGAAATGTTGTCGCGCCCGCCGTTGTCGTTGGCGGCCTGCACCAGCTGCTGCACGGTGAGGGTCGGGTTCGACTTGAGCGTGATCAGCGTGAGGCGGATCTCCTCGTCCTCGACCATGTCCGAAAGGCCGTCCGAGCAGAGGAGGTACATGTCGTCGGGCTGCGCCTCGTAGACGTGGATCTCCGGCTCGACCGTGGGATCGATGCCCAGCGCGCGCGTCACCAGGTTCTTGTTCTGCGAGAGCTTCGCCTCCTCCGGCGTGATGAGGCCGGAATCGAGCTGCTCCTGCAGCAGGGAATGGTCGCGCGTCACCTGCTCCATCGCGTCGCCGCGCACGCGGTACAGGCGCGAGTCGCCGATGTGCGCCACCGCGACGAAGTTGTCGTAGAAGAGGCTCATCACGAGCGTGGTGCCCATGCCCGCGCACTCGGGATTGTTCTGCGACGTGGTGAAGACGGCGCTGTTGGCGCGCTCGATCTGCTCGCGGATCAGGCGCTCGGCGAGGGCCTTCGCGTCTTCGCGCGCGAGCCGCTCCACCGCGCGCGGATCCCACGCCTGCAACAGGCCCTCGGCGATGAGGGACGTCGCCATGCCGCTCGCCACCTCTCCGGCGTTGTAGCCGCCCATGCCATCCGCGAGGACATAGAGGCCGATCTCGGGGCGCGACTCGATGCAATCCTCGTTGTGGTCGCGCACGCGCCCGGCATCGGTGAGGCTCGCCGCCTGCAGCGCCTGCGGCAAGCTCATCGACGTCCCCGCACCGGGCTCGCGCCGGCCGCTCGGCGGCCGCCCTCCCTGTTGCCGTGCGCCTTCAGTCCCATGCCGTGTCCGTTGTTGTCGTTCGCGCGTCCCCGCGCGCTGCACGTGCTCTTAATGCTGTCGGCCTCGATCGGCCAAAAGCGCGCAAAAACACGGATTTATAATAACTTAAAAAGCTTTTTTCAGAAACAATCCCGCTTCCGGCGCGATGTGCCTGAATCGCCGTGGATATCCCCGCCGCGGCCGCATGGGTGCGCGATGCGGCGCGAATTTCGTCCGGCACGGCAAAATTCCTGTTCCGGCGGACCTTTCCGGCGAGGTCGCGAGTCATTATACGATTGGGTTTTCCCCTCCGAGGCCGCACATGGACCGCCTGCAGGACGTCGATCCGCTGGAGACGCGTGAATGGGTCGATTCGCTCGAGGCCGTGCTCGAGATCGAAGGCCCCGAGCGCGCGCACTTCATCCTCGAGCAGCTGGTGGACAAGGCGCGCCGCTCCGGCGCGTACCTGCCGTACAGCGCGAACACCGCGTACATCAACACGATCCCGCCGCACCTCGAGGAGCGCATTCCCGGCGATGCGGCGATGGAGCACCGGCTGCGCTCGATCGTGCGCTGGAACGCGGTGGCGATGGTGCTGCGCGCGGGCAAGAAGAACCTCGAGCTGGGCGGCCACATCGCGAGCTTCGCCTCCGCGGCGACGCTCTACGACGTCGGCTTCAACCACTTCTGGCACGCGCCCGGCGAAGCGCACGGCGGCGACCTCGTGTACCTGCAGGGCCACTCCTCGCCCGGCATCTATGCGCGCGCGTTCCTCGAGGGACGCCTGTCCGAAGCGCAGCTCGACAACTTTCGCCAGGAAGTCGGTGGCCACGGCATCCCGTCCTATCCGCACCCCTGGCTCATGCCGGACTTCTGGCAGTTCCCCACGGTCTCGATGGGCCTCGGGCCGATCCAGGCGATCTACCAGGCGCGCTTCCTGCGCTATCTCGAGGGACGCGGGCTCGCGAAGACCGCGGACCGCCGCGTATGGGCGTTCATGGGCGACGGCGAGATGGACGAGCCCGAATCGATGGGCGCCATCGGCATGGCTGCGCGCGAAGGGCTCGACAACCTGATCTTCGTCGTGAACTGCAACCTGCAGCGCCTCGACGGACCCGTGCGCGGCAACGGCTCGGTGGTGCAGGAGCTGGAAGGGCTCTTCGCCGGCGCGGGATGGAACGTGATCAAGCTGCTGTGGAGCGGCGACTGGGATCCGCTCTTCGCGCGCGACGTGCACCAGTGGCTCGAGAAGCGCTTCCTCGAGACCGTCGATGGCGAGTTCCAGACGTATGCGGCGACCGATGGCCGATTCAACCGCGAGCACTTCTTCAACAAGTATCCCGAGCTGCAGCAGCTGGTCGCGCACTTGTCCGACGACGACATCGATCGCCTGCGCCGCGGCGGCCACG
>JAICTR010000052.1 GCA_025936275.1 Burkholderiales bacterium | reverse complement strand
AGGCGAGGTCCTTCATGTACGGCGCGAAGCGCACCAAGAAGCCCTCGCCGTCCTAGTACAGCAGGTAGCCGCCCTCCCCGCGCACGCCCTCGGTGATGAGCACGCCGGCACCGGCGACACCGGTGGGATGGAACTGCCAGAACTCCATGTCCTCGAGCGGCAGCCCCGCGCGCGCCGCCATCCCGAGCCCGTCGCCGGTGTTGATGAAGGCGTTGGTGGACGAGTGGTAGATGCGCCCCGCGCCCCCGGTCGCGAAGAGCGTGGCCTTCGCCTGGAAGATGCAGGTGTCGCCGCTTTCCATCTCGAGCGCGGTCACGCCGAGCACGCGGCCCTGCGCGTCGCGGATGAGATCGAGCGCCATCCACTCGACGAAGAACTGGGTGCGCGCGAGCACGTTGCGCTGGTAGAGCGTGTGCAGCATCGCGTGCCCGGTGCGGTCCGCCGCGCAGGAGCTCCTCTGCACCGACTTCTCGCCGAAGTTCGCCGAGTGCCCGCCGAACGGCCGCTGGTAGATGGTGCCGTTCTCGTTGCGGTCGAACGGCATGCCGAAATGCTCGAGCTCGAAGACCGCCTCGGGCGCCATGCGGCACATGAACTCGATCGCATCCTGGTCCCCGAGGTAGTCGGAGCCCTTGATGGTGTCGTACATGTGCCAGATCCAGTGGTCCTCGCCCATGTTGGCGAGCGCCGCGCCGATGCCGCCCTGCGCGGCGACGGTGTGCGAGCGCGTCGGGAACACCTTCGAGAGCACCGCGACGCGCAGCCCCGCATTCGCGAGCTCCAGCGAAGCGCGCATGCCCGAGCCGCCCGCGCCCACGATCACCGCATCGAACCTGCGAACCGGAAGCGTCATCTCAGCGCCCCCACAGGATCGAAAAGGCCCAGATCAGGTAGAACGCGAGCACCACCGCCACCACGGCCTGCGCGGCGAGCCGCAGCGCGTAGCCGTGCACGTAGTCGATGAGCACATCGCGCATGCCGATCCAGGCATGCCAGAGGAGCGCGGCGAGCGCGAGCATCGTGGCGAGGCGCAGGAACCCGCCGGCGAAGAGCGCCTTCCAGTCCGCGTACGAAGCGGGCGCACGCCACAGGATGTACGGGACGGCGAGCAGCGTGTAGATCGCCATCACCAGGGCGCTGAAGCGCTGCACCAGCCATCCGCCGGTGCCGTAATGCGCGCCGACCGGGTTCTTCACGTAGCCGTGCCTCACCATACGCACACCGCCACGGCGATCGCCGCGAGCGCCCCCAGCGCGAACACCGCGAGCGCCGAGGCGCGCGCCGCGGGCTTGCTGCTCCACACGTGCACATCGAGGATCAGGAAGCGGATGCCCGCGAAGAAGTGGTGCGCGTAGAACCACGCGGCCACGACCAGCGCAAGCTTCGCGACGGGATTCGCGAACACGTCGCGCCAGCGCGCGTAGCCCTCCTCGCTCCCGAGCGACGATTGCAGCATCCACAGGAGCAGCGGCAGCAGCGGGAAGAAGAGCAGCACGCCGCTCACGCGGTGGAAGATCGAGAGGACCGCCGGCGGCCAGTGGTGCGCGAGGTTGAGCTCGTAGTACTTCGGTCGCGGCTTCGGCGCGGCGCTCATGTTCTTGGTTGTTCCCCTGGGGACGATCGTTGATTCTAGCTCGGGTGGCATGGGCGTCCCAATTTCAGCTGAGCTCGTTGAAGTACGAGAAGCCGTCGGTGCGGCACAGGCCCCTGCGCCATTCCACCGGCTTGTCGCCGTACGTGAAGGCCACGCGGTCCACGCACAGGAGCGGCGTGCCCTTCGCGACCTGGAGGTGCGCGGCGGCGACCGAATCCGCGGCCACCGCCCGCAGGCGCTCCTCGGCGCGGATCATGCGCACGCCGAAGACCGATTCGTAGAAGCTGTACACGGAGCCGCCGAATTCCTCGAGCTCGGCCAACGTCATGCCGGGAAACTGGCGCGCGTCGAGCACGATCTCGTCGAGGATCATCGGGCGCCCGGCGAACGACATGACGCGCTTGAAGGAGAGCACCGTGGTGCCGACCTTGAGGCCCAGCGCGCCGGCGCTCTCGCCGTGCGCCTTGCCGCGCTCGAGCGCGAAGAAGAGGTTCTGCGGATGCAGCTTCTCGCCCGAATCGGGCATCACGCGCAGGAACCGGTACTGGTACGAGGGCTCGCAGTGCGACGCGACGAACGTGCCCTTGCCCTGGCGGCGCACCAGGATGTGCTCGGCGGCGAGCGCGTCGATCGCCTTCCTCACCGTGCCGTGGCTCACGCGGTAGCGCGCGGCGAGCTCGAGCTCCGAAGGGATCGCCTCGCCCGGCTTCCATTCGCCGGAGACGAGGCTTTGCGTGAGCAGGATCTTGATCTGCTCATAGAGCGGGCGAAACGCGGGACGCATCCGGGGATTGCCGGAGGATCGCGGCGCGGCGCGGGCGTCTCTCTTCATCACCCGGCCATCCTACCATAGCTATTCGGCGAGGTCTTATATAAGATAGAGGTTTTGGCGGACACGCACCTCCTTCACTTCATTCGCCGATTCAAAGGGTTGTCTCGAATGAACCCGTACTACCGGCCGCGCCGGTCCATGCTTTACGTCCCCGGATGCAACGCCCGCTACCTGCACAAGGCGCGCACGCTCCGCGTGGACTCGGTGATCCTCGACCTCGGCGATCCGATCCTGGTCGAGAAGAAGGTGGAATCGCGGCGCCTGGTGTGCGAGGCGCTCCTCGCCGGCGGCTACGGGCGGCGCGAGGTGGTGGTGCGCGTGAACGATCTCGATTCGCCGTGGGGACGCGAGGACGTGAAGGCGGTCGCGACCGCGGGCGTCGACGCGGTGCTCTTCCCCAACATCGAGTCGCGCGCGGATGTCGAGGAGGCGCTCGCGCTCCTCGACCGGTCCGGCGGCGCGCACCTGCCGATCATGGTGATGATCGAGAGCCCGCTCGGCGTGCTGCGCGCCGAGGAGATCGCCGCGGCCTCCGAGCGCATCGCCTGCATGGTGATGGCGACCTCGGACCTGCTGAACCAGCTGCAGGGACGGCGCACGCCCGACCGCGCCGCCGTGCTCTACAGCCTCTCGCACGTGC
Organism: Burkholderiales bacterium; assembly: GCA_025936275.1. Classification (GTDB taxonomy): domain Bacteria; phylum Pseudomonadota; class Gammaproteobacteria; order Burkholderiales; family Usitatibacteraceae; genus Usitatibacter. Next base: position 7,844 of record JAICTR010000052.1, on the reverse strand, counting down.
TCCTCGCCGGGCGAGCCCACGATCGCGCGGTGGTGGACGGCATCTCGACCGACCTCAAGGACATGCAGTCCTTCGAGTTCGGTTGCCGGCTCGCGCGCGACCTCGGCTTCGACGGGAAAAGCCTCGTGCACCCGTTCCAGCTTCCCTACTGCAACGACGCGTTCACGCCCAAGCCCCACGAGATCGCCGCCGCGAACGAGGTGATCGAGGCGCTCGACCGCGCGCACCACGAGGGACGCGGCACGGTGGTCGTGAACGGGCGCCTCGTCGAGGGGCACCACGTGAAGGCCGCGCGGCGGCTCCTCGCCATGTCCGACCTCATCGCGAAGCTCGAGGCCGGGTGGTGAGGGGCTTCGCGCGAAGCGCCTACAATATTGGCTCTACCAAGGCCGGAAACACAGAAAGCTCAGAGTAAAGATGACCGCAGGTGAAAAATTCCGGCAGGCGTTGAAGGAAGAAAAGCCGCTGCAGGTGCCCGGCGCCATCAACGCCTACCACGCGATGCTCGCCAAGGCGAGCGGGTTCAAGGCGATCTACCTCTCGGGCGGCGGGGTCGCGGCCGGCTCGCTCGGCATGCCCGACCTCGGCATCTCCAACCTCGACGACGTGCTCACCGACATCCGCCGTATCACCGATGCGTGCGACCTGCCGCTGCTGGTGGACGTGGATACCGGCTTCGGCGCGAGCGCGTTCAACGTCGCGCGCACCGTGAAATCGCTGGTGAAGTTCGGCGCCGCGGCGATGCACATCGAGGACCAGGTGGGCGCCAAGCGCTGCGGCCATCGTCCCGGCAAGGAGCTGGTCTCGCAGGAGGAGATGGTCGATCGCATCAAGGCCGCGGTGGATGCGCGCACCGATGCCGCGTTCTTCGTCATGGCGCGCACCGACGCCATCGCCTCCGAAGGCCTGGAGCGCGGCATCGAGCGCGCCCTCGCCTGCGTCGAAGCGGGAGCCGACGGCATCTTTCCCGAGGCGGTGACCGACCTCGCCATGTACGAGCGCTTCAAGAAGGCCGTGAAGGTGCCCGTGCTCGCGAACATCACCGAGTTCGGCAAGACGCCGCTCTTCACGCTCGAGGAGCTGCGCGGCGCGGGGGTCGACATCGCCCTCTACCCGCTTTCCGCGTTCCGCGCGATGAACGCCGCGGCGCTCTCGGTCTACGCGACGCTCCGCTCGAAGGGCACGCAGAAGCCGGTGCTCGACACGATGCAGACGCGCGAGGACCTGTACCGCTACCTCGGCTACCACGACTACGAGCGCAAGCTCGACGCGCTGTTCGCGAAATCGAAGTAAAGGGAGAGCCCATGTCCCAGGCAGCCACCGCCCCGACCACCGCTCCGAAGCCCAAGAAATCGGTCGCGCTTTCGGGCGTCGCCGCGGGCAACACCGCGCTCTGCACGGTCGGGCGCAGCGGCAACGACCTGCACTACCGCGGCTACGACATCCTCGACATCGCCAATGCCGCCGAATTCGAGGAGATCGCCTTCCTGCTGGTGCACGGCAAGCTTCCCAACGCCGCGGAGCTCACCGCGTACAAGGCGAAGCTCAAGGCGCTGCGCGGCATCCCGGTCGCCGTGCAGAAGGTGCTGGAATCGATCCCGGCCTCGGCGCACCCGATGGACGTGATGCGCACCGGCTGCTCGGCGCTGGGCGCCGTGCTTCCCGAAGGCGAGGACCACAAGCTCGCGGAGGCGCGCGACATCGCCGATCGCCTGATGGCCTCGTTCGGCTCGATGCTGCTCTACTGGTACCACTACTCGCACTCCGGCAAGCGCATCGATGTCGAGACCGGCGACGACTCCATCGGCGGGCATTTCCTGCACCTGCTGCACGGGCGCGAGCCCTCGACGCTCTGGGTGCGCTCGATGCACACCTCGCTCATCCTCTACGCCGAGCACGAGTTCAACGCCTCCACCTTCACCGCGCGCGTGATCGCCGGCACCGGCTCCGACATGTACTCGGCGATCACCGGCGCGATCGGCGCGCTCAAGGGGCCGAAGCACGGCGGCGCGAACGAGTTCGCCTTCGACACCATCGGCCGCTACGATAATCCCGACGAGGCCGAGCGCGACATCGTGCGGCGCCTCGCCGAGAAGCAGGTGATCATCGGCTTCGGGCACCCGGTCTACACCGTCGCGGACCCGCGCAACGAGGTGATCAAGGAAGTCGCGCGCGAGCTCTCCAGGGACGCGAAGAACATGAAGCTCTTCGACATCTCCGCGCGGATCGAGGAGGTGATGGGGCGCGAGAAGAAGATGTTCCCCAACCTCGACTGGTACAGCGCGACCTCCTACCACATGATGGGCGTGCCGACCGCGATGTTCACGCCGCTCTTCGTGATCTCGCGCACCTCCGGCTGGTCCGCGCACGTGATCGAGCAGCGCATCGACGGCAAGATCATCCGCCCATCGGCGAACTACACCGGGCCGGAGAACCTCGCCTTCGTCCCGATCGCGAAGCGGCCATGAGCCGGCGCGCCGCCCTGCTCGCCGCCGCCGCGCTCGCGCTCGCCGCGACGGATGCCGCCGCGATCAACAAATGCATCGACGCGCACGGCAAGGTTTCCTACCAGGAGGCTCCCTGCGCGGGCCAGGCGAAGCAGCAGACGATCAAGGTTCCGGTTCCCGCCACGCCCTCGCGGGCCGCGCCCGCCGCGCCCACCGCGTCCGGGCGCCACGCGGGGCCCGCGCCGCGCGCGTACGAAACGGAGACCAGCGGCGGCGTGCTGGCGCGGAGCGAGGATCGCGAAGACCCGCAGCTCGAGGACGCCGTCTCCACCCTCGCCCTGCACGAAGGCTGCGAGTCCGCGGCCCCCGAGCTCTCCGCGAAGCACGCGGCCGAGTACCAGGCATGGCGCTCGCGGCATGCCGGGCCGCTCGAGAAGCTTTCCAAATCGCGGCGCTACATGCGCGCGCTCGAGTCGGAGCGGCAGCGCGTGCGCGCGCAACTCGCGCTCAAGGACTCGCGCCACGCCTACTCCCGGCACTGCGAGTCGCAGCTCCTTTCCACCCTCGCCCATTAGACGACCCCAAGATCGAAGCATGTCCGCCCACATCAGCAACGTCCGCCCCGACTTCGACCAGGTGATCGTCGACATCGTCGATTACGCGCAGAAATTCAGGATCGCCTCGCGCGAGGCCTACGAGACGGCGCGCTACTGCCTCATGGACACGCTCGGCTGCGGCTTCGAGGCGCTCGAGTATCCCGCCTGCACCAAGTTGCTGGGACCGATCGTTCCGGGCACCGTCGTGCCGAACGGGGCGAAGGTGCCGGGCACGCCGTACCAGCTCGATCCGGTGCAGGCGGCGTTCAACCTCGGCGCGATGGTGCGCTGGCTCGACTTCAACGACACCTGGCTCGCGGCCGAATGGGGGCATCCCTCGGACAACCTCGGCGGCATCCTCATGACGGCGGATTGGGTGTCGCGCAACGCGGTGGCGGCCGGCAAGGCGCCGCTCACGGTGCGCGACGTCCTCACCGCCATGATCAAGGCGCACGAGATCCAGGGCTCGATCGCCCTCGAGAACAGCTTCAACAAGGTGGGCCTCGACCACGTGGTGCTGGTGAAGGTCGCCTCGACCGCCGTGGTGTGCACGCTCCTCGGCCTCACGCGCGAGGAGACGTTGAACGCCGTCTCCAACGCCTGGGTCGATGGCCAGTCGCTGCGCACCTACCGGCACGCGCCGAACACCGGATCGCGCAAGAGTTGGGCTGCGGGCGATGCGACGGCGCGCGCCGTGCGCCTCGCGCTCATCGCGAGGACCGGCGAGATGGGCTATCCGTCGGTCCTCACGGCGAAGGCCTGGGGCTTCTACGACGTGCTCTTCAAGGGCAATCCGTTCAAGTTCCAGCGCCCGTACGGCAGCTACGTGATGGAGAACGTGCTCTTCAAGATCTCCTTCCCGGCCGAATTCCACTCGCAGACCGCGGTCGAAGCGGCCATGACGATCCACCAGGAGCTCGCGCGCCTGGGCCGCACCGCGCAGGACGTGAAGCGGATCACCATCCGCACCCACGAGGCCGCGATCCGCATCATCGACAAGAAGGGCCCGCTCAACAATCCGGCCGACCGGGACCACTGCATCCAGTACATGGTCGCGGTGCCGCTGATCTTCGGCCGCCTCACCGCGGCCGATTACGAGGACAACGTGGCGCGCGACCCGCGCATCGACGCGCTGCGCGAGAAGATGGCCTGCGTCGAGGACAAGCAGTTCACGAAGGACTACCACGATCCCGACAAGCGCTCGATCGCCAACGCCCTCACCGTGGAATTCACCGACGGCAAGAAGCTGAAGGAGATCGTGGTCGAGTACCCGATCGGCCACAAGCGCCGCCGCAAGGAAGGCATGCCGGTCCTGGTCGAGAAGTTCAGGACCAACCTCGCGCGCCGCTTCGCCGAGAAGCAGCGCACGCGCATCCTGGATCTCTGCATGGACGCGAAGCGGCTCGAGGCCGCGCCCGTGCACGAATTCGTCGACCTGCTCGTCCACCCGTGAAAGCCGGAGCCCGTCAAATGCGGCGCATCATCGCTCTCACCGCCCTGCTCGCCCTTTCGATCCCCGCGCTCGCCGAGACGATGCAGCCGGGCCTGTACCGCGCCACCACGGTGTCGCCGGGCGAGAAGCCGGAGACGAGCGACGAATGCGTGACGCAGAAGGACATCGACGACGGCCTTTCGGCGCTCGGCGCCTCGCGCGACGGGAGCTGCAAGGTGCAGGACTTCAAGCGTGGCGCGAACCAGGTGAGCTATCGCACCGCGTGCCAATCCAACGGCGTGAACATCGCGTCGCAAGCGAAGATCACGTTCACGCGCGACACGTTCGACATGAAGCTGGCGATGACGGTCGCCGGCGAGAAGACCGACATCCACGTGACCGGCAAGCGCGTCGGAGCATGCAAATGACCAGGGCGACCCTCGTGGCGGCCGCGGCGGCGCTGGCGCTCGCCGGATGTGCCGCGTCCTACCAGCTCTCGCTCATGCCGCAGGACCGCGGCGTGATCTACCACGGCATCGCGGAAGACCGCGGCGGCGGCGAGGGCCCGATCTCCATCACGCTCGATGGCAAGGCCTATGCCGGCACCTGGGTGCAGTCGACGCCCGCGCGCGCGAGCGCGTTCGTGAGCGGCGGCTGGGGCGGCTGGGGATGGCGCCACGGCGGCGTGGGCGCGATCGTGAACGTCGACAATCCCGAGGGCGCGCTCTCGAAGGCGCTCCTCACCGCGCCCGACGGCTCCGGCCTGCGCTGCGATTTCCGCATCGACCGCGGCATGGGCGCGGGCCTGTGCCGCGACGACCGCGGCACCACCTACGACGTGCAGGTGCGTCCCCGATGAATCCGTCGTTCCCGTGGAAACGGGAACCCACTCAACCCTTTCAGTGAAGAAGAAACGACCATGGCCCACAACACCTTCGATACCCTCAAGTCCTTCCAGCCCGCGCCCGGCAAGAGCGCGCGCTACTACTCGCTCCCGGCGCTCGCGCAGAAGTTCGCCGGGGTGAAGCGCCTGCCGGTGTCGCTGCGCATCGTGCTGGAAAGCGTGCTGCGCAACGTCGACGGGAAGAAAGTCACCGAGGCGCACGTGCAGCAGCTCGCGAGCTGGCAGCCGAAGGGCGCGCGCAGCGACGAGGTGCCGTTCATCGTCGCGCGCATCCTGCTGCAGGACTTCACCGGCGTGCCGGCGCTGGTGGACCTCGCGGCGATGAGGAACGTCGCCGCGCGCCTGGGCAAGGACGCGAAGGTGGTCGAACCGCTGGTGCCGGTGGACCTCGTCATCGACCACTCGGTGCAGATCGACAACTACGGCGCGCCGAACGTGCTCGACCTCAACATGAAGATCGAGCTCGAGCGCAACAAGGAGCGCTACCAGTTCCTCAAGTGGGGCACCACGGCGTTCGACACCTTCCGCGTGATCCCGCCGGGCGTCGGCATCTGCCATCAGGTGAACCTCGAGTACCTCGCGCGCGGCGTGTTCCAGAAGAACGGCATGTTCTACCCCGACTCGCTCGTCGGCACCGACAGCCACACCACGATGATCAACGGCGTGGGCGTGGTCGGCTGGGGCGTGGGCGGCATCGAGGCCGAGGCCGGCATGCTGGGACAGCCGGTGTACTTCCTCACGCCGGACGTCGTGGGCGTGAACCTCACCGGGAAGCTGCGCGAGGGCGTCACCGCGACCGACCTCGTGCTCACGGTGACCGAGATGCTGAGGAAGGCGAAAGTGGTCGGCAAGTTCGTCGAGTTCTTCGGCGAAGGCGCGGCCTCGCTCGCGGTGCCGGATCGCGCGACGCTCGGCAACATGGCGCCCGAATACGGCGCGACGATGGGCTTCTTCCCGGTGGACGAGAAAACCCTCGACTACTTCCGCAACACCGGCCGCTCGGCGGAGCAGGTCGCGGCGATCGAGGCGTACTACAAGGCGCAGGGCATGTTCGGCATGCCGCGGAAGGGCGACCTCGACTACTCGGAGGTGCTCGAGCTCGACCTGGGCACGGTGCGCACCTCGCTCGCGGGTCCCAAGCGCCCGCAGGACCGCATCGACCTCGGCAACATGAAGAGCAGGTTCACCGAGCTCTTCTCCGCGCCGGTGCTCTCCAACGGCTTCGCGCAGCAGCCCGCGAAGCTCGCGAAGCGCGTGAAGGCGAAGAACGGCGTGGAGGTCGGCAACGGCGACGTCCTGATCGCGGCGATCACCTCGTGCACCAACACCTCGAACCCGAGCGTGCTGCTCGCCGCGGGCCTCCTCGCGAAGAAGGCGGTCGAGAAGGGCCTCACGGTCTCGAAGCACATCAAGACCTCGCTCGCGCCGGGATCGCGCGTCGTCACCGAGTACCTCGGGGCCTCGGGGCTCCTCCCCTACCTCGAGAAGCTCAACTTCTACGTCTCCGCGTACGGCTGCACCACGTGCATCGGCAACGCCGGCCCGCTCGAGCCTTCGGTCGAGCAGGCGATCGTCGAGAACGACCTGGTGTGCTGCGCGGTGCTCTCGGGCAACCGCAACTTCGAGGCGCGCATCCATCCGAACCTGCGCGCGAACTTCCTCGGCTCGCCGCCGCTGGTCGTCGCCTACGCCATCGCGGGCTCGGTGCTGAAGGACCTCGAGAAGGAGCCGCTCGGCCAGGGCAAGGACGGCCCGGTGTACCTGAAGGACGTGTGGCCCTCGTCCGAGGAGATCCAGGCGCTGATGAAGTACGCGATCGACCCGAAGGTGTTCGGGCGCATGTACGGCGACGTCGGCAAGGGCCGGGGCGGGCGCGACGTCTGGCTCGGCGACATCTGGCCGACCAGCGAGGAGATCTACGCGCTGATGAAGTTCGCCATGAACGGCTCGGCCTTCCGCCAGAACTACGACAAGGTGAAGAGCGACCCGGGCGCGCTGTGGAAGGAGATCCACGGCGTCAGCGGCAACGTCTACACCTGGCCGAAGAGCACCTACATTGCCGAGCCGCCGTTCTTCAAGGACTTCACCATGCAACTGCCGCCGCCGGGCACCGGCGTGCGCGGCGCGAAGATCATGGGGCTGTTCGGCGACTCGATCACCACCGACCACATCTCGCCGGCCGGCTCGTTCCGCGAGACCACGCCGGCCGGCAAGTACCTGCTCGACAACGGCGTGCTGAAGGCCGACTTCAACAGCTACGGCTCGCGCCGCGGCAACCACGACGTGATGATGCGCGGCACCTTCGCCAACGTGCGCATCAAGAACCTGATGCTGCCGGCACGCCCCGACGGCTCGCGCGAGGAAGGCGGCTACACGCTGTACCAGGGCGAGGGCGAATGCAAGGGGCAGAAGCTCGCCATCTACGACGCCGCGATGCAGTACGTCGCCGCCGGCGTGCCGACGGT
>JAICTR010000114.1 GCA_025936275.1 Burkholderiales bacterium | reverse complement strand
GTTCGAGCGCTCGAGGTCCGCGCCGAGGCGGTCGCGCACGTTGCCGATCACCGCCTGCATGAGGCTCGCCGCCGCGGCGAGCTCGCGCCGCTCGCGGGTCGCGTTGGCGCGTTCGGCGAGCGCGTTCACCACCGGCTCGACCGCGACGATCTCGACGCCGTGCCGCAGCGCCCAGAGCGCCGCGCCGATCACGAGCCGCGGCTCGTCCAGCCGATGCAGCGCCTCGATCGCGGAGGCGACGAGGTCCTCCACGCCTTCGAGCGCGAGCGGCGCGCTCGGGCCGTACTGGCGGTCGAGGCTTTCGAGCGTGGCGAGCGCGTGGCGCAGCGTCTCGCCCTCGGCCGGCGCGACGCGCCCGTCGGCGGCGGCGAGCCGCGCTTCGGCGGCGCGCCTCAACTCGCGCGTGGCGGCCTCGCCCTCGTCTCGGGGGTGGAGCAGGATGGGTTGCGGGGTCATGGCGGTAAGACACTCATTTTGATATAATTTCGACTGTTTTTCGCCAAGGCTTCCCTTGGATAACTTCGACCTGCACAACCATTCGACCGCGTCGGATGGCCTGCTGTCGCCCACCCAGCTGATCCAGCTCGCCGCCCGCACCGGGGTGGATGCGATCGCGCTCACGGACCACGACACCACCGCCGGCCTGGAGGAGGCGCAGGATGCCGCGCGCGCCGCGGGCATCGCGTTCGTTCCCGGCGTGGAGATCTCGGTGAGCTGGGGCAGCACCACGCTCCACATCGTGGGACTGAACGTCGATCGCGGCTCCGAGGTCCTGGCGCGCGGGCTCGATTCGATCCGCGACGGACGCTTCGGGCGCGCGCAGCGCATCGCCGCGGAGCTCGAGCGCCTCGGCATGCCCGGCACGCTGGAAGGCGCGCTCGCGCTCGCCGGCAGCGAGGCGAAGCTGAGCCGCACGCACTTCGCGCGCCACCTGGTCCGGGCGGGCCACGTGAAAGACGCGCAGGCCGCGTTCGACAAGTATCTCGCGCAGGGCAAGCCCGCCTATGTTGCGCATCGCTGGGCAACCCTCGAAAATGCGGTTTCATGGATCCGCGCCGCGGGCGGCATCGCGGTGATCGCGCACCCCGGCCGGTACGACCTGAAGCCGATGATGCGCCACGAGATGCTCAGGGAGTTCCGCGAGCTCGGCGGCGCGGCGATCGAGGTGGTGACGGGGAGCCATCGCCCCGAGGAATATGCGACGTGGCAGCGCGTGGCGCTGGAGCATGGCTTCCTCGCCTCGCGCGGCGCCGATTACCACGGGCCGGGAGAAAGCGCGTGCGAGCCGGGCACCTTGCCCGCGCTGCACGCCTCGCTCACGCCCGTGTGGTCCCAGTGGGCGCACTGAAAGCCGCCCGTTGAACCCGCCGCGGGCGCGACCCGCCCGGCGGCCGACAGCAAGAAGAAGGCAGTGAACACGCGGCGCCGCGCGCGCCGCCCTTGACGAATGGCGCAATACTTCTCGGTGCATCCGGAGAATCCCCAGCCGCGGCTCATCCGCCAGGCGGTGGACATCATCCGCGCGGGCGGCGTGGTGGCGTATCCCACGGACTCCTGCTACGCGCTCGGTTGCCACATCGGCGACAAGGCGGCGATGGAGCGCATCCGCCGCATCCGCGACGTGGACGAGCGCCACCACCTCACGCTCGTGTGCCGCGATCTCGCCGAGGTGGGCCAGTTCGCCAAGGTGGACAACCTGCAGTTCCGGCTGATCCGCGCCAATACGCCCGGCCACTACACGTTCATCCTGCGCGCGACGCGCGATGTACCGCGCCGGCTGCTGCATCCGCGCCACACGATCGGCGTGCGCATTCCCGACCACCCCGTGGTGCGCGCGCTCCTCGAGGTGCTGCGCGAGCCGCTGCTCTCCGCGACGCTGATCCTCCCCGACCACGGGGTGGCGCTCAACGATGCCGCCGAAATCCGCCGCCACCTGGAGCACCAGGTGGACCTGGTGATCGATGCCGGCGTCTGCGACGGCCGCGTCACCACGGTGATCGACCTCTCGGGCGAGGCGCCGGTCCTGCTGCGCGAAGGCAAGGGCGACACGCGGCCGTTCGGATTCGTGAAGGCGGCCCTTCATTGATGGCTGCATTCGCGAAACCGCGTCCCACGTTTGGCCCCTCTCCCCTGGGAGAGGGTTCGGGTGAGGGTTGCGTGCATATCACCCTCTCCCCGGCCCTCTTCTCTCGGACCGCCCCAACAAGTTGGGGACCCCCCGGGAGAGGGAGAAAAGCACACTGATGGACTTCACCAACATCATCATCCGCATCTGCGTGATCGCGATCCCCGTGGTGCTCGCGATCACGCTGCACGAGGCGGCGCACGGCTACGTGGCGCGCATGTTCGGCGACAACACCGCGTACATGCTGGGGCGCGTGACCCTCAATCCCGCGAAGCACATCGATCCGTTCGGCACCATCCTCTTTCCGCTCCTCACCACCCTCATCTCGCAGGGCGGCGTCTTCTTCGGCTGGGCGAAGCCGGTGCCGGTGAACTTCAACAACCTGCGCAATCCCAAGGCGGACATGTTCTGGGTCGCCGCGGCGGGACCCGCCTCGAACTTCGTGCAGGCGCTCCTCTGGGGCATCGTCGCGCGCGCCATCGCGACCCTGGGCAGCGCCGATTCGCTGGTCTCGCAATTCTGGTTCGCGGTGGCGATCGCCGGCATCCAGTGGAACGTGGTGATCGCGATCTTCAACCTGTTCCCGATCCTGCCGCTCGACGGGGGGCGGATCGTGGTGAGCCTGCTCCCCAAGCGGCTCTCGTACTCGTATTCGCGCCTCGAGCCCTACGGCATGCCGATCCTGCTCGGGCTCATCATCCTCATGTCGGTCTATGCGCCGCTCGGCAACGCGTTCGGCCACCTGCTGGGCGCGGGCGACCGGTTCTTCACCTCGCTCTTCGGCCTCGAATAGCGGCCCACGACGACCCCCATGTTCCAGGACCGCGTACTTTCCGGCATGCGCCCCACGGGGGCGATGCACCTCGGCCACTACCACGGCGCGCTCAAGAACTGGGTGAAGCTGCAGAACGAGTTTCCGTGCCTCTTCTTCGCCGCCGACTGGCACGCGCTCACCACGCACTACGAGGATCCGTCGGTCATCGAGCACACGGTATGGGACAAGTTCGTCGACTGGCTCGCCTGCGGCATCGATCCCACCAAGGCGACGCTCTTCATCCAGTCGCGCGTGCCGCAGCACGCCGAGCTCACGCTGCTGCTCTCGTTCTTCACGCCGCTCGCGTGGCTCGAGCGCGTGCCCACCTACAAGGACCTCGTGGAGAAGCACGCCGACCACGGCCGCGACGTGCTCACCTACGGCTTCCTCGGCTATCCGCTGATGCAGGCCGCGGACATCATGATCTACCGCGCCAACAAGGTGCCGGTGGGCGAGGACCAGGTGTCGCACGTGGAGCTCACGCGCGAGCTCGCGCGGCGCTTCAACCACCTCTTCGGGCGCGAGAAGGGCTTCGAGGAGAAGGCCGAAGCGGCGGTGAAGAAGATGGGCCCGAAGAAGGCGAAGGTCTATCGCACCCTGCGCACGCGCTTCCAGGAGCAGGGCGACCACGAGGCGCTCACGCAGGCGCAGGCCCTGGTGAACGACGTGCAGAACCTCTCGCTCGGCGACAAGGAGCGGCTCTATGGCTACATCGAGGGCGGTGGGCGCATGATCCTGGTGGAGCCCGACGCGGTCCTCACCGAGACGCCGAAGATCCTCGGCCTCGACGGGCAGAAGATGTCGAAGAGCGCCGACAACGCGATCATGCTGCGCGAGACGCCGGAGAGCGTGACCCGCAAGATCCGCACGATGCAGACCGACCCCGCGCGCGTGCGGCGCACCGATCCCGGCAATCCGGAGAAATGCCCGGTGTGGAACCTGCACCTGGTCTACTCGGACACGAACACGCGCGACTGGGTGTGGCAGGGTTGCACCACCGCCGGCATCGGATGCCTCGAGTGCAAGCAGCCGGTGATCGACGCGATCAACGCGGAATTGAAGCCGATCCGCGAGCGCGCCGCGCAGTACGAGGAGGATCCGATGCTGGTGCGCAACATCATCCAGGACGGGTGCGACAAGGCCTCGGACCTCGCCGGCGACACCATGCGCGACGTGCGCGAGGCCATGGGCCTCAACTACAGCTGAGAATGACGCGGCCCCCAATCTTTGAAACGCGGATGAACGCAGATGAACGCGGATAAGGCGATGCGAGATCTTCATGTCTTTTTGCCGAGCCAGGCCGAAGGGGACGAAACCGTTCACCGCATTCATCTGCGTTCATCTGCGGCTCATCGGCGTTCATCCGCGTTCCCCGATTCAGTCCGCGCAGCGAAGGAAACCGAATGACCACCCACGCGGCGAACGACCCGGTGCAGGAAGAGGCCCAGCCGGTGCTCGACCTCGCGCTCCCGATCGCCAAGATCCGCGGCGAGCCGCTCACCGAGCTGCCGCAGGACCTCTACATCCCGCCCGAGGCGCTCTCGGTGTTCCTCGACGCGTTCGAGGGCCCGCTCGACCTGCTGCTCTACCTCATCCGCCGCCATTCGCTCGACATCCTCGACATCCCGATGGCGGAGCTCACGCGCCAGTACATGGAGTACGTCGAGATGATGCGCGCGACGCAGCTCGAGCTCGCCGCGGAGTACTTGCTGATGGCGGCGCTGCTCATCGAGATCAAGTCGCGCATGCTGCTGCCGCGGCCCAGGCGCGAGGACGAGGCCGAGCCCGAGGACCCGCGCGCCGAGCTGGTGCGCCGGCTGCTGGAATACGAGCGGATAAAGAGGGCCGCGCACTCGCTCGGCGAAGCGCCGGTGGCGGGGCGCGACTTCTCGATCGTCGAGGTGTACATCGAGCAGGTGGCCGAGCGCCTGCCCGAGGTGCACGTCGCCGACCTCTCCAACGCCTGGCGCTCGATCCTCGCCCGCGCGCGCATGAACAAGCACCATCGCATCACCCGCGAGGAGCTCTCGGTGCGCTCGCACATGAGCCGCATCCTGAGGAGCCTCGCGCCCGGCGCCTTCGTCGAGTTCTCGCAGCTCTTCGAGCCGGAGCGCGGCGTGCCGCTGCTGGTGGTGAGCTTCCTCGCGTGCCTGGAGCTCGCGCGCGAGTCGCTGATCGAGATCAGCCAGCAAAGCCCCTTCGATCCCATCTACGTGAAGCTCAAGAGCGAGCGCACGACCCTCACCATCGCGTGAAGCCATGAACGAACAGACCAATCCGGAATCGATGCCGGAAGAACAATCGACCGCAGCCACTCCCGACGCAGAGGGTGGCGCGGTCCAGCCCGCCGGGATCGACATCGCGCACGTGAAGCGCGTGCTCGAGGCGGCGCTGCTTTCCACCAGCGAGCCGCTCACGGTGCAGCAGCTGAAGCGCCTCTTCGCGGGCGAGGTGGACGCGGACAACATCCGCAAGGTGCTGGACGAGCTGAAGGAGGACTGGGCCGAGCGTCCGGTCGAGCTCACCGCCGTCGCCTCCGGCTGGCGCTTCCGCGTGAAGCCCGACTACCAGGAGTTCCTCGACCGCATCTCCAACGAGAAGCCGCCGCGCTATTCGCGCGCGGTGCTGGAGACGCTCGCGATCATCGCGTACCGCCAGCCGGTGACCCGCGGCGACATCGAGGAGATTCGCGGCGTGGCGGTCTCGCCGCCGACCCTCAAGGCGCTCGAGGAGCGCGGCTGGATCGAGGAGATCGGCCACCGCGAGACGCCCGGCCGCCCGGCGATCTTCGCCACCACGAAAAGATTCCTCGACGACCTGAACCTGCGGTCGCTCGAGGAGCTTCCGCCGCTCGAGGAGCTGCAGTCCTCCCTCGCCGCGGCCCCTGCCGCGCTCGTCGATGCGCCTCCCCCGGCGCCCGAGCAGCAAGACCTCATCGACGACGAGCCCCAACCCGAAGACACGACGGAGCAAGAGACCCATGCGGGATAGACCTCACCCCAACCATCGCCTGGAGTGGCCGGGCGGCATCGTGCCGGAATGGGCACGTCCCCAATCGAACAAGCCGAATCGCCGGCGCGGCAAGGGCAAGCCCGGAGCGGGCGGCGGCGGCAAGCGCGAGCGCCTGCAGAAGGTGATGGCGCAATCGGGCCACGGCTCGCGCCGCAACATCGAGATCCTCATCGCGCAGGGCCACATCACCATCAACGGCCAGGTGGCGAAGCTGGGCGACAGCGTCGGCCCCGGCGACAAGGTGAAGCTCGACGGCGAGCTGATCCGCCTTCGCTTCGGCGAGCCGCTGCCGCGCGTGCTGATGTACCACAAGCCCGAGGGCGAGATCGTGACGCGCGACGACCCCGAGGGCCGCGCCACCGTGTTCGAGAAGCTGCCGAAGGTGAACGGCGGGCGCTGGGTCTCGGTGGGCCGCCTCGACCTCAACACCGGCGGGCTGCTCCTCTTCACCACCAACGGCGAGCTCGCCAATCGCCTGATGCATCCGCGCTTCGAGGTGGAGCGCGAGTACGCGGTGCGCCTCCTCGGCGAGCTCACCGAGGAGCAGGCGAAAAAGCTCCTCGAGGGCATCGACATCGAGGGCGACCTCTGCAAGTTCGACTCGATCGAGGACCGCGGCGGCGAGGGCGCGAACCACTGGTACCACGTGGTGCTGCGCGAGGGGAAGAATCGCGAGGTGCGCAAGATGTGCGAGGCGATCGGCCTCACCGTGAGCCGCCTCATGCGCGTGCGCTACGGGCCGGTCGAGATGCCGAGCTTCCTCAAGCGCGGCCAGACGAAGGAGATGGACGAGACGCAGGTCCAGGAGCTCATGAACTTCGCCGGCATGAACGAGCCGCTCGAGCCCAAGGCCGCCGAGGACGAGGAGGACGAGTCCGACAACATCGGCAATCGCGCCGACTACCACGCCAACCGCGAGCCGCGCGCGCGTCCCGACGTGGACGGCAACCGCGACAACGTCGGCAACCGCGTGGACTTCACGCCGCGCGAGGTGGACGGCAACCGCGGCACGTACCCCGTCGGGGCCGAGCCGCCGTCGCGCGGACCGAAGCCGGGCCCACGCCGCGGGCAGAAGCCCTTCGGCATGAAGAAGCGCGGACCGCAAGGACAACCCGGCGCGCACGGCCAGGGCTCGCATGGTCACCGCGGCCCGCAGGGACAGCCGCAAGCGCAGGGACAGGGCGGACAGCACGGCCAGGGGCAACCGGGCCAGCCGCGCAAGCACGGGCAGGGCAACGGCGCCGGAAATGGCAACGGCGCGGGCCAACCCGCCCAGCCGCATGGCGCCGGCAAGGCCGGGCGCAATCGCCGCAACAAGGGCCGCCATCGCAACCGCAACGCGGGCGGCGGCGGGCACGGCGAGGCGCAGCCGGTGTCGAACGCGAACCGGGATCCGTTCGGCGGGCGGCGCTGAGGCGCCGCGCGAACTCCACCGAGGCGCGCACGCATGAAACGCATGACACACGGCCTCGCGAGGGGCCTCACGCTCGCCGCGGCGGTGATCGCCGTGGCGCTGCTGGTCGCTTCGGGACCGGGCACGAAGGCCGGATGGTGGCCGTGGCAATTCGGCCTCACGCTCTTCGTCGCCGCGGCCTGGGTGGGCATCGCCGCCGCGGTCGCGGCGCTGCTCCTGCTTGCGCTCTCGGCGTTGCCGCGCCTGCGCCGCCATCCGGCGCTGCCGCTCGTCGCGCTGTGCCTCGCGTTGGCGGCCGTCGCGCCGCCGCTCATCTTCCGAGCCAAGGCGCAGCACGTGCCGCCGATCCACGACATCACCACCGACACGCAGGATCCGCCGCAATTCGTGGCGCTGCGCGCCGAGCGCGAGAAGGCGCCCAACGGCGCGGCGTACGGCGGGCCGGCGATCGCGGCGAAGCAGGTCGCGGCCTATCCCGAGATCAAGCCGCTGCTCGTCGCGACCGCACCCGTCGAGGAGCTGCAGCGCGCCATCGACGCCGCGCGCGCGATGGGCTGGGAAGTCGTCGCGAGCGATGCGGCCGCCGGACGCAGCGAGGCCACCGCGCGCACCGGCGGGTTCGGC
>JAICTR010000464.1 GCA_025936275.1 Burkholderiales bacterium | reverse complement strand
GAAAGACACGCATCCGGTTCGCGCGGATGTCGAACACACCGGCGAAGCGCTTGCCCATGCCGACGGGCCAGCTGAAGGGCACCGTGGGCATCTTCAGCACGCGCTCGATCTCGTCCAGGAGCGCGAGCGGCTCCTGCGTCTCGCGGTCCATCTTGTTGATGAAGGTGATGATCGGCGTGTTGCGCGCGCGGCAGACCTCGAGGAGGCGGATCGTCTGCGCCTCCACGCCGTTCACGCCGTCGATGACCATCAACGCGGCGTCCACCGCCGTGAGCACGCGGTAGGTGTCTTCCGAGAAATCCTGGTGGCCCGGCGTATCGAGGAGGTTCACCACCTCGCCGCGGAATTCCATCTGCATCACCGAGCTCGCGACCGAGATGCCGCGCTGCTTCTCGATCTCCATCCAGTCGGAGGTGGCGTGGCGCGTGGCCTTGCGGGCCTTGACGCTCCCGGCGATGTGGATCGCGCCCGCGAAGAGCAGCAGCTTCTCGGTGAGCGTGGTCTTGCCCGCGTCGGGGTGGGAGATGATCGCGAAGGTGCGGCGGCGCGCGACTTCGTCGGCGAGGGGCGAGCTGGATTGCATGCGCGATTTTAGCAGTCAAAGCGCTGCCTCTCCCTTGGAGAGCGCGGGTGAGGGTCGAAGGGCCGTTACCCTCTCCCCGGCCCTCCCCCAAGGGGGAGGGAGCACCTGGGTACCCCAGCTAGACTCGCGCCGATGCCTTCGATCATTTCCATCTCCCGGCTCACCAAGACGTACGCCTCGGGACTCCACGCGCTGAAAGGAGTCGACCTCGAGATCCACGCGGGCGAGATCTTCGCGCTGCTGGGCCCGAACGGCGCCGGGAAGACCACCCTCATCAACATCGTGTGCGGCATCGTGAACGCGACGTCCGGCACGGTGCTCGTCGATGGCCACGACAACCGCAGCGACTATCGCTCGGCACGCTCGACGATCGGGCTCGTGCCGCAGGAGCTGCACACCGACATGTTCGAGACCGTGGGTGCCACGGTACGCTTCAGCCGCGGGCTCTTCGGCCGCGCGGCGAACCCCGCGTACGTCGAGAAGGTGCTGCGCGACCTGTCGTTATGGGACAAGCGCGACACCAAGATCATGGCGCTCTCCGGCGGCATGAAGCGGCGCGTGCTGATCGCCAAGGCCCTCGCCCACGAGCCGCGCATCCTCTTCCTCGACGAGCCCACCGCCGGCGTCGACGTGGAGCTGCGGCGCGACATGTGGGCGCTGGTGCGGCGGCTACGCGAAAGCGGCGTCACCATCATCCTCACCACGCACTATATCGAGGAGGCCGAGGAGATGGCGGATCGCATCGGCGTGATCCACAAGGGCGAGCTGGTGGTGGTCGAGGAGAAGGCGGCGCTGATGCAGAAGCTCGGCAAGAAGCAACTCCTGCTGCACCTCGCCGCGCCGCTCGCCTCCTTGCCCGAGGCGCTCGGCGAATGGCCGCTCGAATTGCTCAATGGCGGAACCGACCTCGAGTACACGTTCGATTCGCGCCAGGAGCACACCGGCGTCCCCACGTTGCTGCGCCGCCTGGGCGAGCTGGGCATCGAATTCAAGGACCTGCAGACGCGCCAAAGCTCGCTGGAGGATATTTTCGTGAGCCTGGTGCACAGCGCTCCCTCTCCCTTGGGAGAGGGTCGGGGAGAGGGTCAGCGCGAACCCTCATCCCGGCCTTCTGCCAAGGGAGAAGGAGACCTTTCATGAACCGCCACGCCGTCTCCGCCATCTACCGCTTCGAGATGTCGCGCTTCGCGCGCACGCTCTGGCAAAGCCTCGTCACGCCGGTGATCACCACCGCGCTCTACTTCATCGTGTTCGGCGCGGCGATCGGCGGACGCATGAGCGAGATCGAGGGCGTGCCCTACGGCGCGTTCATCGTGCCGGGCCTCGTGATGCTCTCGATCTTCACCGAGAGCCTCAACAACGCCTCGATCGGGATCTACCTCCCGAAATTCACCGGGACGATCTACGAGGTGCTCTCCGCGCCGGTCTCGTCGCTGGAGATCGTGCTCGCGTACGTGGGCGCGGCGACGACGAAGTCGATCGTGCTCGCGGCGGTGATCCTCCTCACCGCGAACCTCTTCGTGCCGGTGCACATCGCGCATCCGCTCGCGATGATCGTGTTCCTGCTCCTCACCACCCTCACCTTCTGCCTGCTGGGCTTCGTGATCGGCATCTGGGCGAACGGCTTCGAGCAGCTCGGCTTCAT
>JAICTR010000482.1 GCA_025936275.1 Burkholderiales bacterium | reverse complement strand
AGGCGTTCGCGATGGATTTCGTGGCGCGTCTTCCGCACGGAATCGACAGCGGCCTCGGCGAGCGCGGCGTGAAGCTCTCGGGCGGGCAGCGCCAGCGCATCGCGATCGCGCGCGCGATCCTCGCCGATCGCGCCGTGCTGCTCCTGGACGAAGCCACCAGCGCGCTCGACGCCGAGAGCGAGAAGGCGGTGCAGGTCGCGCTCGAGCGGCTGATGCACGGACGCACCACCCTCGTCATCGCGCACCGCCTCGCCACGGTGAAGTCGAGCGACCGCATCGTGGTGATGGACCACGGGCGCGTGGTCGCGACCGGGACGCATGCCTCGCTCGTCGCCGAGAGCGGGCTCTACGCGAGGCTCGCCGCGCTGCAATTCGATCCCGCGGTGTCATGAACGCGGCGTGGCGCCTTCTCGCGGCGGCCGCCATGTGCGCGTTCGCGCTGGTGGGCGCCTCGCTCGCGTACGCGCAAGCCATCGCGCCCGCGAACGGCGCGCTGGTGCGGAGCGAGGCGGCGCACGCCCGAGTGGTGCTCGATGGCCTTCCCGGACGCGCGGCCCTCCTGCAGCGCATCCGCGCGCTCTCGCTCGGCGCGAGCGAGGTGCGCGACCTGCAGATGCAAGCCGGGCGCGCCTTCTACCTGCGCACCACGGCCGGCGCGGCGGACGCGGTGCTCTGCATGCGCGAGGGGCTTGCCCGCGTGGAGCGCGTCCTCGTCGATACCCGCGCGCGCGCCGACGCAGGCGAGGGCGCCTCGATCGCCTGGTATTCCGCATCGCCCGACGCACGCCACGTCGCGTTCGGCATCGCGCGCGCCGGCGAGCCGCCGTTGCTGCACGTGATGTCGGTCGCCGACGGCCGCGACCTGCCGTTCGAGATCGACCGCATCGCGCCCGGCGGGGACATCGCGTGGCAGCCCGACGGCAAGGCGTTCTACTACGCGCGCGTGCCGGAGGGATCGCCGATCGATGGCGGCGCGCGCATCTATCGCCACGTCCTCGGCCGCGAGACGGCGCGCGACGAGGTGGTGTTCGCTTCCGGCGTCGGCGGCGCGCGCGACATCGGCGAGGCGGCGCGCTCCTGGCTGGTGCTGCCGCGCGAGTCGCGCTACGCCTACGCGCTGGTGCGCGCCGCGCCCGGCGAGCCCGTCGCGGTGCACGTGGCCCTGCAGAAGGACCTCGCCGCCGCGCGCCCGCGCTGGCACGAGATCGCCCCGGCCGCGGAGGAAGTGATGGCGATCGAGGCGTGGCGCAACGACCTCTACCTCCTCTCGCAGCGCGACGCGCCCAATCGCCGCGTGCTGCGCGTCGCCGCTTCGGCCGCGAGCCTCGATCGTGCGCGCGTCGTGGTGCCCGAGGGCGACGCCGCGATCCTCGCCATCCGCCTCGCCCGCGACGCGATCTACCTGCGCACGATGGTGGCCGGCGTGGACCGCCTCGAGCGCGTGCATCTGGGCCTCCTCGGACCGGGCACGCGCGAGTACCTGCGCCTGCCGTACGACATGGCGATCTCGGAGATGGTGGGCGATCCGCGGCATGACGGCGTGCTGCTGCGCGTCGAGGGATGGACCCGTGCGCCGCAGGTGATGGAGGTCGCGGCGCGCAGCGGCGACCTGCGCGAGGTCGCGCTCGCGCCGCCCGACGCCGCCGACTATTCGGCGATCGACGAGGTGCGCCTCTACGCGCCGGCCGCCGATGGCGCGCGCATCCCGATCACGCTCGTCTATCGCCGCAGCACGCGCCTCACCCATGACAACCCGACGCTGCTCTCGGTGTACGGCGCGTTCGGCGATCCGTCCTCGCCGCGGTTCGATCCCGCGCGCCTCGCCTGGCTCGAGCGCGGCGGCGTCTTCGCGGTGGCGCATGTGCGCGGCGGCGGCGAGTACGGCGAGCGCTGGCATCGCGCGGGGCGCGGCGACCTGAAGGCGAACACCGTCTCCGATTTCATCGCCGCGTGCGAATTCCTCGAGCGCTACGGCTTCACCGACAACAACCGCCTCGCGATCGAGGCGCGCGGCGCCGGTGCGATCGCGGTAGGCGGCGCGCTGGTCCGGCGCCCCGACCTCTT
>JAICTR010000249.1 GCA_025936275.1 Burkholderiales bacterium | reverse complement strand
GGCGAGCGCTTCGAGCTCGCCGCGGGCGACGTGCTGGGATTTCCCGGCAACGTGCCGCACTCGTATCGCAACACCGGTGCCGGCAAAGCGCGCGGCGTCTCGATCGTCGTGCTGGCGAAGGCGGGCGTATGAAAAGGAAGGCCGCTCGAAGGCGGCCGTTCCCGTCACGAAAAGGAATCCGACCCCTTTCGTGCGCTAGCAGCCGATCGATCCCTCCAGCCCTTCGATGGTCTGCACGATCCCGGCAGCGCGCTGCGCCGGGATGCGGCCGTGGGTCGCGAGGTTCTGGATGTTGCCGGCGAGGTTCGGGAGCACGCGGCAGGCGACCCGCGGCTGGCCGCGCAGGATCATCGCGATGAACGCCGATGCCTCGGAGGCGAACCCGGCCGGAATGTTCGGGCCCACGATCTGCGCCAGGAGCAGGTTCGAGAAGTCGCGCGTCGTCCAGACACGCTCGAACGCGCCCACGTCGCAGCTGCCGTGCTGCGGGCGCGCGACGCCGTCCTGGTCCACCGCCTCGTTGCACAGGTCGCTGGGGATGTAATCGACGGCCGGGCTCGTCGCGAGGAGCGCCATGGTCGGCGTGTCGCCGCCATTGTCCGCGAGCGATTGCAGGCCTGCATCGGTGCTCGCGACGTCGCCGGCCGCGCCCAGCGGGCACGTGCCATCGCCTCCCATGTTGTAGCCGAGGCTCGTGATGGTCGCTCCGCTCATGCAATCGCCGCCCGCGTTCGACTGGAGGAGCGTCGCGTAGAGCTTCACGTGACCGTCGCCCACGATCGCGCCGCCGCCGGCGAAGCCCGCCTTGTTTCCCGCCACGGTCGCGTACTTCAGCGTGACGTCGGGAAACGCGCCGCCCACGAAGAGCGCGGAGCCGTCGAGCGCCCCGTCCGCGAAGTTGGCCTCGTTGCCGGCGAGCGTGCTGTTCTCGATCACCGTCGTCCCGTCGTTCACGATCACGCCGCCGCCCCAGCGCGCCGCGACGTTGTTCGCGATCGTGCTCTGCGAGATGAAGTTGCTCGCGCTGCCGCAGAGCGACGCGATGCCGCCGCCCGAGCCGCCGCCCCAGTCGCAGCCCGCCGCGTCGGCGAGGTCCGTCGCGCTGTTGCGGTCGATGAGGCTCCTCGTCACGTGCAGGACCGAGGCGTTGTTGAAGACGCCCGCGCCGGTGAGCGGCCCGTTCAACGTCACGTGCACGCGATCGAGCGTGACGTCGTTGAAGCGCCCGACGTGCACGCCGCGCGTGCCGTGCATGATCGTGAGCCCGGAGATGGTGTTGTGCACCGGCGGGAAATCGTTGGGATACGAGAAGATCGCCGGGCCGTTCGCGCCACCGACGGTGCCATCGACGATGGTGACGTCGGCGCCGGCACCCCGGATGTCGACGTCCTGGCCGATGAAGATGCCGCCCTCGTTGTACGTTCCCGCCGCGACGGAAACGGTGTCGCCCGGCGCGGCGGAGCCGACCGCATCGCCGATGCGCGCGAAGCAGCCGCCGGTCCCGCCGGGATTCACGCACAGCGTGGCGGCGGCGGACGAGAAGGAAGCGGCGGCGAGCGCCGCGAGGAGCAGCAGGTTGGATCTTTTCATGGGACCTCCCGGATGGATGGATTGGGAAATGCGCGGGCTACGGGACGCACAGTGCCGCCGGGAGCGTGCCCGCGTCCTGCCGAAGTCATGGAAGAGTTGCCCGCACGGGCCGTGAGGGTTTCGTGAAGGTTTCACGAGCTCCGGAGGCGTTGGTGTAACCTGCGCCCATGGCCGACTCCAATGCTTCCGGGGCCGCGGATCGCAGCATCGAGGATTGCGAGTACGAGTTCGGGCCCTTCCGGCTCGATGCGGCGCGGCGCGCGCTCTATCGCGGCGAGGCGTTCGTGCCGCTCACGCCGAAGGCCGCGGAGATGCTGCTGCTGCTCGTCGAGCAGGCCGGCCGCGTCGTTACCAAGGAGCAGCTCTTCGAGCGCGCCTGGCCCGGCGTGGTGGTCGAGGAAGGCACGCTCGCGAACAACATCTCGGCGCTGCGCAAGGTGCTCGATGCCGGCTTCGGGGGCGATGGGCCGATCGCCACCGTGGCGCGTCGCGGCTACCGCTTCACCGCGCCGGTGCGCTCACGCAGCGACAAGGCGGCGGCGCCGCCCTCGACCCGCGTCTCGAGCGAGCCGGCGCGGCGCGACACCGTGCTCATCGGCGACATCGAGAACCGCACCGGCGACGCGGTGTTCGACGGCACGCTGCGCCAGGCGCTGCTGCTGCACCTCGCGCAGTCGCCGTTCCTCGAGATCGTCCCCGATCGCAAGGTGCGTAGCGCGCTCCAGGCGATGCAGCGCCCGCTGGAGACGCCGGTGACGGGCGACGAGGCGCTGGAAATCGCGCAGCGCACCGGCGCGGGCGCCTCGATCACCGGATCGATCCATGTCCTCGGCGACGACTACGTGATCGGCATCACCGCGCTCGCGCCGGAGACCGGCGAGATCCTGGTCGCCGAGCAGGCGCGCGCGCACGGCAAGGCCGAGGTGCTGAAGGCGCTGGATGGCGCGGCGCTCGACCTGCGCGGCAAGCTCGGCGAATCGCTCGCCTCGGTGAGCCGCTATTCCTCGAGCTTCGACGAGGTGGCGACCGCGTCGCTCGAGGCGCTCAAGGCCTACACCATCGGGCGGCGCGAATGGATGCATCGCGGCGACGCCGCGGTGATTTCGCACCAGTTGCGCGCGATCGAGCTCGACCCGGGCTTCGCCTCGGCCCATTCGCTGCTCGGCATCGCGTTCTCCAACATGGGACAGACGCTGCGCGCGAAGGAGCACATCACGCGCGCCTACGAGCTGCGCGACCGTGCGAGCGAGCGCGAGCGCCAGCGCATCGAGGCGAACTACCACCACATGGTCCGCGGCGACCTGCACCGCGCGCTCGACGCTTATCTCATGACGATGCGCGCCTATCCGCGCGACGATGCCCAGCGCTCCAACACCGCGAACGGCTACATGATGCTCGGGCAATGGGAAGCGGCGTTCACGGTGGCCGAGCACGCCGAGGCGACGAGCACCGACTTCAGCAACCTCGCCATCATCCAGATGGCGCTCGGCCGCCATGACGACGCGCGCAGGACGCTCGACACCGCCTTCGCGCGCAACATCGACGCCTTTTACCTGCGGCTCGACGCCTACCAGGAAGCGTTCCTGCGCGGCGACGACGAGGCGATGCGGCGGCACTTCGATGCGGTCGCGGGCCGCCCCGGCGAGGAGGACTTCCTCATCGCGGGACAGGCCGATACCGAGGCGTATTTGGGGCGCGTGGAGCGCGCGCGCGAGCTCACGCGGCGCGCGGCGGATTCGGCGCTGCGCGCCGGATCCGAGGAGACCAGCGCGGCGTGGCTCGCGGAGGGGGCGCTGCGCGAAGCCGAGATGGGATTTCCCGAGCACGCGGTCGCCTGGGCGAACGCCGCGCTCGAGCGCTCCCCGGGACGCGACGTGCGCTGCCTCTCGGCTTATGCGCTGGCGCGATCGGGCGCGGCCGGCACGGGCGAATCGATCGTCGCGGCGCTCGAGCGCGATCATCCCGAGGACACGCTCGTGCAGCGCTATTGGCTTCCCTGCGTACGCGCGGCGCTCGCGCTCGCCGCCGGCGATGCGGCGCAAGCCGTGCGCCTCCTCGAGCCGGCCGAATCGATCGAGCTCGGCATCAGCGTGCCCTTCGAGAGCGGGTTCGTGGTGCCCGCGTACCTTCGCGGGCTCGCGCTACGTGCCGGCGAAAGGAACGCCGAGGCGGCGCGCGAATTCGCGAAGATCGTGTCGCGGCCGGGGCTGCTCAAGAATTTCGTGATTCATCCGTTGGCCGTGAAAGCTTCCCTTTCCCTTGGGAGGGGGCCGGACTGAAGGTCTCCCTCCCGGTTGGGGGAAGCGCGGCGAGAGGGTCGAACGCCCCCGACATCCACCCCAGCAACTCGTCCTGATCGAGCGTTTCCATGTGGCGGCCTCCGTGCATGCGGTTCGCCACCACTGTGCCGACCGCCCGCGCCGGAGTCCTCGCGAAGTCATGGAAGATTTACCCGATTCGCGCTCGTGAAGGTTTCGTGAGAACGATCGCTCGACTATGCGAACGTTAAGCCTGCATGCAATTGCCGCGAGCATGTAAGCGCGGATTTGCGCGAAACGCGCCGCAATCCCGGGTAACATAGGCGGTTCTTAGGTCCGACCGCCCCCATTCATCCTCGAAAACCACACAATGCCCACCACAGCGAATAAGTCGCGCAACGCCAAGAAGCAGGCCCGCCTCTATCACCTCGACCCGCAAACGATCCAGAAGCTCGACGCGCTCGCCGTGTTATGCGGCGGCCATGGCGCGGCCGTGACTTACGCGATCGACGCGACCTACCAGGCCGCGGGCGCGGCGTTGAAGAAGATGAAGGTACGCCCGCCGCGCTGATGCGTTCAGCGGGGTGAAGGCCCGCGCTTCGCGCGCGCCTGCACGAGCGCCGCGGCGGCTTCCTCCCAGTGCTCGCCGTCGAAGTGCCCGCGCCGGAGCGCGCCGAGGTCCACGTCCTCGACGCAGCGCAGGTTCACGACCCACATCGCCGGATCGAGCCGCGGATGGCTGAAGGGGCTCATCCCGCACGTGGG
>JAICTR010000427.1 GCA_025936275.1 Burkholderiales bacterium | reverse complement strand
CGCGGATCGAGCCCGAGTGGATCGAGAAAGCCGCCGGCCACCTCGTGGAGCGCGCTTACGTCGAGCCGCACTGGGATGCGAAGCGCGGCGAGGCGATCGCCTACGAGAGTGTCACGCTGCACGGCCTGGTGCTCGTCGCGCGGCGCAAGGTGAGCTATGGGCGCATCGATGCGGCGAAGGCGCGCGAGGTGTTCATCGAGGGCGCGCTGGTCGCGGGCGGGCTCGAAACGAAGCTCGCGTTCTGGACCCACAACCGCGCGCTGATCCGCGAGATCGAGGAGCTGGAGCACCGGGCGCGCCGCCCCGACGTGCTGGTGGACGATCGCGCGCTCTTCGCCTTCTACGAGGCGCGCATCCCGAAGGACGTGCGCGACGTGCGCTCCTTCGAGGCGTGGTACCGCGCGGCGAGCGCGAAGGAGCCGAAGCTGCTGTTCCTCGCGCGCGAGGACGTGATGCGCCACGGCGCGGAATCGGTCACCGAGGAGCTCTTCCCCCTCGCGATGGGCGAGGCGACCTTCCCGCTCGCGTATCGCTTCGAGCCCGGGCATCCCATGGATGGCGTCACCATGACCGTGCCGCTCGCGTTGCTGAACCAGGTGGACGACGCGGCGATCGACTGGCTGGTGCCCGGCATGGTGCGCGACAAGGTCGCCTGGACGATGAAGGCGCTCCCGAAGCGCATCCGCACGCAGCTCGTGCCCGTGCCCGAGCACGTGACGAAGCTGCTCGAAACGACGCAACCCGGTGCCGCTTCCGTGAGGGATGAAGTGCTCGCCTACGCCTCGCGCGCCGCCGGCGAGCGCCTCGACGCCGACGTCTTCTCGCAGGAGGAGCCGCCCGCGCACCTGCGCATGAACATCCGCGTGGTGGACGAGGCGAAGCGCGAGCTGGCGATGGGGCGCGATCTCGCCGAGCTGCGCGCGCGCCTCGGCGAAGCCGCGAGCCTCACGCTCGCGAAGGCCAAGCCCGGCATGGAGCGCGAGGGCATCACGAGCTGGGATTTCGGCGAGCTGCCCGGGCAGGTGACGTTCAAGCGCGGGGCACAGGCGTTGACGGGATATCCGGCCGTTTCTCCCTCTCCCCTGGGAGAGGGCCGGGGAGAGGGTCCATCGGTCGCCATCCGCCTCTTCGACACGCGCGACAAGGCGGACGCGGCGCATCGCGAGGGCGTGAAGCGCCTCCTCGCGATCGAGCTCAGGGAGCAGGTGAAGAACCTCGAGCGCGCGCTGCCCGGCTTCAATGCCCTCGCATTGAAGTTCAACGCCGTGATTCCCGCCGACAAGCTGCGCGCGGACCTGGTCGCGGCGATCCTCGACCGCGCCTTCATCGGCGAGGATGCGCCGCCGCGCGACCGCAAGGCCTTCGACGAGCAGAAGAAGCGCGCCAAGGCGCGCCTGCCGGCGGTGACCGAAGGCGCCGCGCGCTACGCGGCAGCCATTGCCGAGGCTTACCAGCCGCTCTCGAGCGCGATCGCGCAATCGGGCGCGCTCGGGCGCGTCACGCAGGAAGTGAAGGCGCAGCGCGACCGGCTGGTGTATCCCGGCTTCCTCGCGCGAACGCCGTGGACGCAGTTGGAGCACCTGCCGCGCTACCTCAAGGGCTGCGCGCTGCGCCTGCAGAAATATCGCGCCAACGCCGAGCGCGACGTGAAGCACGCGGCGAGCGTCCAGTCGTTGTGGCAGGACTACGAGGCGCGCGCCGAGGCGGACCGCGCCGCCGAACGCGCGAACCCGAAGCTCGAGGAATTCCGCTGGCTCATCGAGGAGCTGCGCGTCTCGCTCTTCGCCCAGGAGCTGCGCACGCCCTTCCCCGTTTCCGCCAAGCGCCTCGCCCGGTTCCGCGATGAGCACCTGCGGTGATTTTCCCTAGAATGGCCCGATGAACGGCACCCACGTCGCATCGCGCATGGCGCACATCGCGCCCTTCGAGGTGATGGAGATCCAGACGCTCGCGCGCGAGGTCGAGGCGCGCGGGCAAGACGTCGTGCACCTCGAGATCGGCGAGCCCGATTTCCGCACGCCGCGTCCGGTGGCCGAAGCGGCGAAGCGCGCGCTCGACGAGTCGCCCATGTTCTACACCTCGGCGCTGGGGCTGATGGCGCTCCGCGAGGCGATCGCGGGTTGGTACGCCGAGCGCTACGGCGTGACGGTGCCCGCGAGCCGCGTCATCGTCACCGCCGGATCGAGCGCCGCGCTGCTGCTCGCCTTCGGCGTGCTGCTCGATCCGGGCGACGAGGTGCTGCTCACCGATCCGGCGTATCCGTGCAATCGCCACTTCGCGCGCACGCTGGGCGCCGTGCCGCGTCCGATCGCGGTCGGGCCGGAAACGCGCTACCAGCTCACGCCGCAGCTCGCGCGGCGCCATTGGGGCGAGCGCACGCGCATGGCGATGGTGGCGAGCCCCTCCAATCCCACCGGCACGATGGTCGCGCCCGACGACATCGCGGGGCTCGCCGCCCTCGCGCGCGAAAAGCGCGGCACGCTCCTCGCCGACGAGATCTACCACGGCCTCACCTACGGCCTCGACGCGCGCACCGCGGCCGAGGCGGGCGAGGACGTCTTCGTCATCAACAGCTTCTCGAAGTATTTCCAGATGACCGGCTGGCGCCTGGGCTGGATGATCGCGCCGCCGGATTTCGTGCGCGCGATCGAAGTGCT
>JAICTR010000318.1 GCA_025936275.1 Burkholderiales bacterium | reverse complement strand
GACGCAGCGGCCGCGCGCGAGGCTGCGCGCAAGGCGCGCGACCTCACCCGGCGCAAGGGCGTGATGGACATCGCGTCGCTGCCCGGCAAGCTCGCGGATTGCCAGGAGCGCGATCCGTCGCTCTGCGAGCTGTACCTGGTGGAGGGCGACTCCGCCGGCGGCTCGGCCAAGCAGGGCCGCGATCGCAAGAACCAGGCGATCCTCCCGCTCAAGGGCAAGATCCTGAACGTCGAGCGGGCGCGCATCGACAAGATCATCACGTCGCAGGAAGTCGCGACGCTCATCACGGCGCTCGGCGCCGGCATCGGCGAGGAATTCAACCTCGAGAAGCTGCGCTACCACCGCATCATCATCATGACGGACGCGGACGTGGACGGCGCGCACATCCGCACGCTGCTGCTGACGTTCTTCTACCGGCAGATGCCGGTGCTGCTCGAGAAGGGTCACATCTACGTCGCGCAGCCGCCGCTCTACCGGGTGAAGAGCGGCAAGGAGGAGCGTTATCTCAAGGACGAGCACGAGCTCAAGCAGCACCAGCTGCGTCGCGCGCTGCACGGCGCGGCGATCATTCCCGCGGCGCAGGCCGCACCGCTCGCCGGCGAAGCGCTCGAGCGCATCGCCTCCGAGTACCTCACGACCGAGGCGGTGATCGAGCGCCTCGCCGTCGCGATGGATCCCGGCGTGCTGCGAGCGATGCTCGGCATGCCGCGCATCTCGCTCGACACCCAGGAAGGCGCGCAGGATGCCGCGCGCCGCTTGCATGACCTGCTGCAGCCGCATCCGCCGCGCGCGCACATCGAGCGCGATCCGACCTCCGAAGGCTGGCGCCTGCGGCTCGAGAAGGTGATCCACGGCAACAAGGTCGAGACCATCATCGACCATGCCTTCCTCGAAAGCGGCGATTACGCGCAGATCGTGAAGACCGCCCAGACGCTCACCGGCCTGATCCAGGCCGATGCCCAGGTGAAGCGCGGCGAGACCGTGCGCTCGATCCGCTCCTTCAAGGACGGCCTGGATTGGCTGCTTTCGGAGGCGAAGGGCGGCATGGCGATCCAGCGCTACAAGGGGCTGGGCGAGATGAACCCCGAGCAGCTCTGGGAGACCACGATGGATCCGGCGAAGCGCGTGCTCCTCAAGGTGCAGATCGAGGATGCGATCAGCGCCGGCGAGATCTTCTCGACCCTGATGGGCGACGAGGTCGAGCCCCGCCGCCAGTTCATCGAGAGCAACGCGCTGGGCGTGACCAATCTCGACGTCTGAGCGATCCGCCCGGGCGATGGCCCGGGCGCGCTGACCGGTGGCGACGACCTTCCGCTCGCTCGCGAGCCGCAACTATCGCTTGTGGGCGGCCGGCGCGTTCGTCTCGAACATCGGCACCTGGATGCAGCGCACGGCGCAGGACTGGATCGTCCTGGTCGAGCTCACGCCGCACAACGCGACCTCGGTCGGCATCGTCATGGCGCTGCAGTTCGGTCCCGCGTTGCTGCTCCTGCCCGTCACCGGGCTCGTCGCCGACCATTTCGACCGGCGCCGGATCCTCATCGCGACGCAGTCGTGCCAGGGCGTGCTCGCGCTGGTGCTCGGATCGCTCACCATCAGCGGCGTGGTGCAGCTGTGGCACGTCTATGCGTTCGCCTTCCTGCTCGGATGCGTCACCGCGTTCGATGCTCCGGCGCGCCAGACCTTCGTCTCGGAGCTGGTCTCGGACGCGCTGCTGTCGAATGCGGTCGCTCTCAACTCCACGTCCTTCAACGCGGCGCGGATGATCGGCCCGGCGATCGCGGGCCTGCTCATCGCCGGCATCGGCACCGGCTGGGTTTTCCTGATCAACGCGGCATCGTTCATCGCGGTGATCGCGGCGCTCCTGAGCCTTCGGACCGGGGAGCTGCATCGCAGGGAGCGCGCGCAGCGCAAGCGCGGGAGCTTCATGGAGGGTTTCCGCTACGTTCGCCGCCGCCCGGACATGCTCACGGTCTTCGCGATGCTTTTCCTGGTCGCGACATTCGGGCTCAATTTCGCGGTCTTCGTCTCGACCATGGCGGTGACGGCGTTTCATTCGGGCGCCGGTGCGTTCGGATTTCTCACCTCGATGCTTGCCGTGGGCTCGGTGAGCGGGGCGCTTTTCGCGGCCCGTCGCGAAAAGCCCCTCCTCTCGTACCTCATCGGGGGCGCGGCCGTCTTCGGCATGGGGCTCGCGGCGGCGGCTCTCATGCCGACCTATGCGCTCTTCGGCGTGACGCTCGTCGCCGTCGGCCTCTCCGCGCAGACTTTCAACACCACGGCGAACAGCTCCATTCAGCTGTGGACCGAGCCCGCGATGCGCGGGCGCGTGATGGCGATCTACATCGCGATCATCCAAGGATGCACGCCTCTGGGCGCGCCGCTGGTCGGCTGGGTTGCCGATCGCTTCGGTCCGCGCTGGTCGCTCGCGGTCGGTGCGGCCGCGGGCGTCCTCGCCGCGCTTACCGGGGTCGCGTATCTGGTTCGCCATCGCGGCTTGCGCGCGCGCTATCGCGCGGGGCGCCTGACCTTCGCCCTGGATGAGGAGCGTGCGCGCACGGCGCCGCCCGCCGCCGGCGAACGTGGGGCTGAGCGCCGCTAGGCGGCCCTGCGCATGCGCGCTTTTCCGGCGCTCTTACCCTTCTTCGCCTTCGCGCCGAGAAGCTCCACGGCTTCGTCGAGCGTGATGGTGCCGATCATCCCCTGGTCGGGAAGCGTCGCGTTCACCTTGCCGTGCTTCACGTACGGCCCGTACCGGCCGGAGTAAAGCGCGACGGGCTGGCCGTCGGCCGGGTGCTTGCCGAGCACCTTGAGCGCGCCCCGGGCGCCGAACGACTTCGGCTCCTTCAGCAGCGCCACCGCGCGCTCGAGCGAAATATCGAACACGCTTTCTTCCTTCGGGATGGACTTGAAGTTGCCGTCGTGGCTCACGTACGGCCCGAAGCGGCCGATCGCCGCGACGACTTTCTTGCCGGTCTCCGGATGATTCCCCAGGTCGCGCGGCAGGGCGAGAAGCTTCAGCCCGGTCTCGAGCGTGAGGGAATCCGGCGCGATGTTCTTCGGCACCGAAACGCGCTTGGGCTTCTTCTCGCCCTCGGGCTCCCCGAGCTGCACGTACGGCCCGTAGGGCCCGTGCAAGAGATAGACCGTCTTGCCGCTCTCCGGCTGTGGTCCGAGCTCGCGCTTGGCGGCCTCGCCGCCCTCCGCGCCGTCGAGATTGCGCGTGTAGTCGCAATCCGGATAGCCCGCGCATCCGATGAAGCGGCCACGGCGCCCGAGCCGAATGGTGAGGTGGTGCTTGCCGCACTTGGGGCAGGTCTCTTCGAGCTGCTCCTGCGTCACGTCCTTGCGCGGGACCGCTTCCTTTTCCCCGATTTGCGCGGAGAAATCCTTCCAGAACCTCTCCAGGACCGGCAACCACTCTTCCTTGCCGTTGGAGATGTCATCGAGCTCGTCCTCGAGCTTGGCGGTGAAGTCGTAATCGACCCAGTGCGCGAAGTGCTCGGTGAGGAACTTGTTGACGATGCGGCCGACGTCCGTGGGCATGAACCGCTTCTTGTCGAGGATCACGTACTCGCGGTTCACCAGGGTCGAGATGATCGACGCGTACGTCGACGGGCGGCCGATGCCGTACTGCTCGAGCGCCTTCACCAGGCTCGCCTCGGAGTAGCGTGGCGGGGGCTGCGTGAAATGCTGCTCGCCGTAGAGGCGCTCGATGTTCACCACGTCGCCGCTTTCG
>JAICTR010000460.1 GCA_025936275.1 Burkholderiales bacterium | reverse complement strand
TGGTGGGACATCTGCCGATGGATCGCGTGTCCCGCGCCCGCGAGCGCGGCGAGATGAAGGGCTTCATGAAGGTGCTGGTGGACGCGGAGTCGGAGCGCATCCTCGGCGCCTCGCTCCTCGGCATCGAGGCGGACGAGGTGATCCATTCGATCCTCGACGTGATGTACGCGAAGGCGTCCTACACCG
Organism: Burkholderiales bacterium; assembly: GCA_025936275.1. Classification (GTDB taxonomy): domain Bacteria; phylum Pseudomonadota; class Gammaproteobacteria; order Burkholderiales; family Usitatibacteraceae; genus Usitatibacter. The sequence goes on along the minus strand of JAICTR010000460.1, from coordinate 2,091 downwards.
TGATTCGCGACGCGGTGCACATCCATCCCACGGTCTCGGAGCTGGTGCCGACGATGCTCGGGGCGCTGCGGCCGCTCGACCGGGATTCTGCGCCCCATGACAAGTGAAGCATCGCCGCCGGTACGGAACGCGAATTGAGCGTATGATCGTGAGTGCAGGATCATCAAGTAGTGAAGTTCCAGTCCCCTCCCTGCCGCCCACGCCGGGCGGAATCGAAGCGACATTTCCCTTCCTTGGTCATCGTGACCCGCCGCCGGCCCGGGGTTCGACCGGTAAATACCCAGTAAAAAGGAAGTCAGCAATGTCGACAGGCACCGTGAAGTGGTTCAACGACGCGAAGGGTTTTGGATTCATCACGCCGGATGACGGCGGCAAGGACCTCTTCGCCCACCATACCGCGATCCAGATGAACGGCTTCAAGAGCCTCAAGGAAGGCCAGAAGGTCGAGTTCGAGGTGCAGCAGGGTCCCAAGGGCCCGAACGCCGCGAACATCCGGGCCATCTGAGCATCGCCACACCGAAAAGCCCGGGCGACCGGGCTTTTTGTCTTTGCAGATCCGAAAGAGGAAGCGCAATGGCCACAGGCATCGTACGTACCTACAACGACTCCAAGGGCTTTGGCCTCATCACGCCCGATCTCGGCGGCGCGCCGGTGTTCGCGCGCCAGGCCTCGATCGCCACGCCCGGCGTGCGCAAGCTGAAGTCGCTCGACCGCGTGAGCTACGACGTGCTCGAGAACGCCGAGGGATTGTTCGCCACCAACATCCAGCTGGTTCGCGGATAGCGGCCATGGGCACGCTGCCGGCGCGCAAGCCGTCGGGCAAGCCCATGAACAACCTCGAGCTGGTCGAGAGGATCTGCGCCTCCTCGGCCACCCTCGGCGAGGCGCGGCGCGTGCACGTGCAGGCGTTCGGCACGCTGATCCCGCATGTCTTCATGGGCGCGGTCCTCGCGCGCGTCGGCAAGTGCCTGGTGCTGGGCTCCGAGCATGCGCGCGCGGAGCACAAGGCGGAGCTGGAAAACATCCTCGAGGCGCTCGAGCTCGGCATGCGCACCGGCGATCGCGAGACGCGCAACGTGATCGCCATCTCCTTCGTCTACGACAGCGAGGTCGAGCTCTTCTTCGACGACCTCAAGGCCTGGCTCGGGCCGAAGACGCTCGGGCAGGTGAGCGGGAAGTAGCCGCGCCTTCCGCCGCGCGGCACTCGGGGCCGCTGAACAAGGCGGCCAGCGCGTCGATGAACGCGCGCGTCTTCGCCGGCATGAGGCGCCGTCCCGGGAACACCGCCCAAGCCGCCACCGGCGCGGGGCGCCATTTCGGCAGCACGCAGGCGAGCTGCTTCTTCTTCACGTGGGCGAGCGCGAAATGGTCGGTGACGATCGCGATGCCCGCGCCTTCGAGCGCCATGCGCATCAGGAGCTCGGGCGAGTTGGCGATCGCGCGCGCCGGCGGCACGCCGCGCCACTCGGCCGCACCGCGCCGCAGCGCCCACGGCATCGGCTCTCCGCTGCGCGAGGCGACATGCAGCGCCTCGTGCGCCATCAACCCCTCGGGATCGCGCGGCGCGCCGCGGCGCTTGAGATAGGCGGGCGAGGCGTAGAGCCCCTGCGTGAAGGTCGCGACGCGGCGCGCGGAAAGCGTCGCGTCGTCGGCGAGCTCGCCCATACGGATCGCGAGGTCGAAGCTCTCGCCGATGAGATCCACGAAGCGCGACGAGAGATCGATTTCCAGAGTAACGGCGGGATACGAGCGCGCGAAGCGCGCAAGGAGCGGCGCGAGCACGAGGTTCCCCAGGTCGTGCGGCATGGTGACCCGCAAGCGCCCGCGCGGCTCGACCTGCCGGTTCGCGGCGAGCGCCGAGGCGGCCTCGACGTCTTCCGCCACATGACGCGCGTGCTCGAGCACCGCCTGCCCGAGCTCGGTCAGCACCAGCTTGCGCGTGGTGCGCTGCAGGAGCCGCTCCCCCAGCCGCGACTCGAGCGCGCTCACGCGCCTCGACACCGTCGATTTCGGCAGTCCCAGGCGCTCGGCCGCGCGCGAGAAGCTGCCGAGGTCGGCGACGCGGGCGAAGAGCAGCAGGTCGTTCGGCTC
>JAICTR010000357.1 GCA_025936275.1 Burkholderiales bacterium | reverse complement strand
AGGTCGATTGCCCGTAGCCCACCGCGAGGTCCTGCAGCTGGCACTCGCCGCCCTGGTCGCAGATCGGGCAGTCGAGCGGGTGGTTGATGAGCAGGAACTCCATCACGCCCTTCTGCGCGTCGATGGCGAAGTCCGAATGCGTCTGCACTTTCATGCCCTCGGTGGCGGGCGTGGCGCAGGCCGGCAGCGGCTTGGGCGCCTTCTCCACCTGCACCAGGCACATGCGGCAGTTGGCGGCGATGGAGAGCTTCTTGTGGTAGCAGAAGTGCGGCACGTAGACGCCGAGCTTCACCGCGGCATCCATCACCGTGGCGCCGTTGTCGACCGTGACGGGCTTGCCGTCGATTTCGAGGTTCACGGGCATGGGTTCAGTCCGCTGCCATTTTCGCGACGTCGGGATTCGCGGAGCTGTATCCGCCCGGGGCGACCGTGCAGCGCTTGTGGTCGATGTGGTGCTGGAACTCGTCGCGGTAGGTCTTCACGAAGGCGCGCACCGGCATCGCCGCCGCGTCGCCCAGCGCGCAGATGGTGCGTCCCTGGATGTTGTCGGCGAGGTCCAGCAGGAGGTCGAGGTCCTCCTGGCGCCCTTCGCCGGTCTCGATGCGATGGATGATGCGATAGAGCCAGCCGGTGCCCTCGCGGCACGGCGTGCACTGGCCGCACGACTCCTCGTAGTAGAAATACGCGAGGCGCTCGGCGGCCTTCACCATGCAGGTGTCCTCGTCCATCACGATCACCGCGCCGGAGCCGAGGAACGAGCCCGCCTTGGCGATCGAGTCGTAGTCCATGTCGAGCGCCATCATCACCTCGGCGGTGAGCACCGGCATCGAGGAGCCGCCGGGGATCACGCCCTTCAGCTTCTTCCCGCCGCGCATGCCGCCCGCCATCTCCAGGAGCTTCGCGAACGGCGTGCCGAGCTTCACCTCGTAGTTGCCGGGACGGTTCACGTGGCCCGACACGGAGAAGATCTTGGTGCCGCCGTTGTTGGGCTTGCCGAGCGCGAGGAACCAGTCGGCGCCGTTGGCGATGATGCCGGGCACCGCGGCGAAGGTCTCGGTGTTGTTGATCGTGGTGGGCTTGCCGTAGAGGCCGTAGGTGGCGGGGAACGGCGGCTTGAAGCGCGGCTGGCCCTTCTTGCCCTCGAGCGATTCCAGGAGCGCCGTCTCCTCGCCGCAGATGTACGCGCCCATGCCGTGGTGGGCGTGGAGCTGGAAGTCGAAGCCGCCGCCCAGGATGTTCGCGCCGAGATAGCCCGCGGCGCGCGCCTGCTCCAGCGCCTCCTCGAAGCGCAGGTACTCGCTCCAGATCTCGCCGTGGATGTAGTTGTAGCCCACGGTCGCGCCGATGGCGTAGCCGCCGATGATCATGCCCTCGATCAGCGCGTGCGGGTTGTAGCGCAGGATGTCGCGGTCCTTGAACGTGCCGGGCTCGCCCTCGTCGGAGTTGCAGACGAGGTACTTCTGCCCGGAGAAGCCCTTGGGCATGAACGACCACTTGAGGCCGGTGGGGAAGCCCGCGCCGCCGCGCCCGCGCAGGGCCGATTTCTTCACCTCGGCGACCACCGCCTCCGGCGTCATCTTCTCGTTCACGATGCGGCGCAGCGCCTGGTAGCCGCCGCGCGCTTCATAGCCCGCGAGGTCCCAGTTGGTCCCGTCGAGGCCCTTCATGATCACGGCATCGGGGCCGTAGTCGAGCATGGTCATTGGGTCCCCACTTGCGCGAGGATGACGATGGAAGGCGATCGCATCGCTCCCGGCCTCATCGTCACCCGAGCTCCTGCAGCAGCTCGTCGAGCCGCTCGGGCGTCATGCGCGAGCACATGCGCTTGTTGTCCACGATCATCACCGGCGCATCGCCGCACGCGCCCAGGCACTCGCCTTCCTTCACCGTGAAGCGGCCGTCGGGCGAGGTCTCGTTGAAGTCGCGCACGCCGCAGCGCCGCTTCAGGTGCTCGGCCGCCTCCACGGCGCCGGAAAGCGCGCACGGAAGATTGGTGCACATCACGATCTTGTGGCGCCCGAGCGGCTTCAGGTTGTACATGTTGTAGAAGGTCGCCACCTCGAACACCCACACCGGCGGCATGCCGAGCACCTCGGCGACTTCCTCCATCAGCTCGTTGGAGAGCCAGCCCTGCTGGTCCTGCGCGATGGCGAGCGCCGACATCACCGCGGACTGCTTCTGCTCCGGCGGATACTTCGCGAGCTCGCGTTGGATCTTCGCCAGGGAATCGGCGTCGAGGAGCGCCATCGTCAGGCCTCGTCCTTCCAGTAGTCGACCGTCGCATCGGCGAGCGTCACGTGGCGCAGGCGCTGCTCGCCCTCGCCGCCATAGGCGCCGACCTTGCCGGAATCGGGGTACTCGCAGACTTCCGCGGGCATCATCGTCGAGACCGAGATGTAGGCGAGCTCGCCATCGGAGTCGTTCACGATCTGGTGCGCGGTCTGCGCCCCGCCGGTGGGACAGCAGATGAAGTCGCCCGCGCGCACCTTGCGGGTCTCGTTCCCGTAGCGCAACGTCCCCTCGCCGCGCACGATGAAGAAGAGCTCCTCCTCGGCGCGATGGCTGTGGAACGGGCAGGCGCGCTTGCCCGGGGGCACCACGTCGTAGGAATAGCCGAGGTGCTTCGCGCCCACGAGCGGCCCGACGCGCACGCATTCGGAGGCGAACTTGTCGCCCTTCTCGAAATGCTCGAGTGCCAGCTCGTCGATGTTCACGACGCGCCGGTCGATCGCGCGCTTCACCGGGCCGTTCATCGGTCGATGTCCCCGAACACGATGTCCATGGTGCCGATGATCGCCACCACGTCCGCGATCATGTGGCCCTTCGCCATCTCGTCCATCGCCGCGAGGTGCGGGAAGCCCGGCGAGCGCAGCTTCAGGCGCCATGGCTTGTTCGCGCCGTCGCTCACGATGAAGACGCCGAACTCGCCCTTCGGATGCTCGATCGCCGCGTACGCTTCCCCGGGCGGCACGTGCATGCCCTCGGTGAAGAGCTTGAAGTGGTGGATGAGGTCCTCCATGTTGAACTTCATCTCTTCGCGCGTCGGCGGCGCCACCTTGTGGTTATCGGTGATCACCGGGCCGGGGTTCCTGCGCAGCCACTCGATGCACTGCTGGATGATGCGGTTCGACTCGCGCATCTCGTGCATGCGCACCAGGTAGCGGTCGTAGCAATCGCCGCTCGTGCCGACGGGAATGTCGAAGTCGAGCTGGTCGTAGACCTCGTAGGGCTGCTTCTTGCGCAGGTCCCACGCCACGCCGCTGCCGCGCAGCATCGGGCCGGTGAAGCCGAGCGCCTGGGCGCGCTCCGCGGTGACCACGCCGATTCCGACGGT
>JAICTR010000436.1 GCA_025936275.1 Burkholderiales bacterium | reverse complement strand
CACGCGGATGTCGCGATGCTCTCGCGCACCCATGGACAGGCCGCCACCCCGACGACGCTCGGCAAGGAGATGGCGAACGTCGCGCATCGCCTCGAGCGCGCGCGCCGCGCGTTCGCCGCCGTGCGCATGCTCGGCAAAGCGAACGGCGCGACCGGCAACTTCAACGCGCACGCCGCGGCGCTCCCCGCCATGGACTGGCCGGCCTTCTCGCGGCGCTTCGTCGAGGCGCTCGGCCTCGAATACAACCCGCTCACCATCCAGATCGAGCCGCACGACGCGCTCGCCGAGGCGTTCGATGCCGCCGCCCGGCTCAACACGATCCTCATCGACCTCGACCGCGACGTGTGGGGCTACGTCTCGCTCGGCTACTTCACGCAGAAGGTGAAGGCGGGCGAGGTGGGCTCCTCCACCATGCCGCACAAGGTGAACCCGATCGATTTCGAGAACTCCGAAGGCAACCTCGGCCTCGCCAACGCGCTGCTGCGCCACCTCGCCGAGAAGCTGCCGGTGTCGCGCTGGCAGCGCGACCTCACCGATTCGACGGTGCTGCGCAACGTCGGCGTGGCGTTCGGCTATTGCCTGCTGGGATACGAAGCGTGCCTGCGGGGGCTGGAGAAGCTCGAGGCCAATCCGCGCCGCATCGCCGAGGATCTCGACGGGAACTGGGACGTCCTCGCCGAAGCGGTGCAGACGGTGATGCGCGCGCACCGGGTGCCCGACTCGTACGAGAAGCTCAAGGCGCTCACGCGCGGCAAGGGCGGCATCGCCCGCGATGAGCTGCATGCCTTCATCCGCACGCTGCCGATCCCGGCCGAGGCACGCGACCGGCTGCTCGCGCTCACGCCCGCGAGCTACGTGGGACTCGCCGAGCGCCTCGCCCGCGAGGGCTGAAAAAGGGGACAGTCCCCTTTTCAATCCTCGGCGGTGGCGAGGGGGATTCCCAAGCGCGCGCGGCGCGTGAGCCAGGGGCTGGGCCGATAGCGCGGATCGCCGTAGAAGGCGAGCAGCGACTGCAGGAGCGCCAGCACACGCGCGGGCCCCAACGCGTCACCCATCGCGAGCGGTCCCTGCCGGTAGCCGAGCCCGAGCGTCACCGCCCGATCGATGTCCGCCGGCGCCGCGATGCGCTGCTGCGCGATGTCGCACGCGACGCTCACCACCTGCGCCACCACGCGCGGCGCGATGAATCCCGGGCAGTCGCGGATCCACGACACCGGCACGCCGTCGGCCGCGAAAAGCGCGCGCGCCGCATCGCGCACCGCGGAATCGGTCAGCGGCGTTCCCATCAGGGTTCGCCGCGTCTCGAGCCCGAACCAGGCATCGAGCGCGACGCAGCGGCGCGCATCGAGGTCCTCGGCGAGCGCGGCGCAAGTCGCATCGGGTCCCCACGGCGCGAGCACGCAGATCGCATCGGCCGAGGGACGCTCGCCCGCCTCCACGCGCGCGCCGAGCTTCGCGGCGAGCGCCTCGATGCGCTCGCGAAGCGGCGCATCCGCGCGGCTCACCCACACCGAAGGCTTCGGCGCCGCGGGCACCGGCGACGCGTCGATCGGCCGGCGCACGCCTTCCACATACGAATAGAACCCGCGACCCGACTTGCGCCCGAGGAGGCCGCCGAGGCGCCGCTGCAGCAGGAGCGGCGAGGGCCTGAAGCGCGGCTCCTCGTAGAACTGGCGGTAGATCGAATCCATCACCGGCTGCGAGACGTCGAGGCCGGTGAGGTCGAGGAGCTCGAAGGGGCCCATGCGAAAGCCGGCCGCCTCGCGCAGCACGTCGTCGATCACGTGGAACTCGGCCACCCCTTCGGAAAGGATGCGCAGCGCTTCGGTGCCGTAGGCGCGGCCCGCGTGGTTCACGAGGAAACCCGGCGTGTCCTTCGCCCGTACCGCGGTGTGCCCGAACGCGCGCCCGAGCGCGAGCAGGCGCTCGGCGACGCCGGGCGCGGTGCGCACGCCATCGATCACCTCCACCACCTTCATCAACGGCACCGGGCTGAAGAAGTGCATCCCCGCGACGCGCTCGGGCCGCTCGCACGCCGCCGCGATCGCGGTGACCGAGAGCGACGACGTATTGGTGGCGAGGACGCAGTCGGGGGCGACGGCGCGCTCCAGCGCGCGAAAGAGCTCGCGCTTCGCCTCGAGGTCCTCGACGATCGCCTCGATCACCACGCCGCACTCGCGAAGATCCTCGAGCGAAGCGATGGGCATGAGGCGAGCGGTCGCCGCCCTCGCCTCGCCGGCATCGAGCTTGCCCTTCTGCGCGAGCCGCTCGAGCTGCTTGCCGATGGCATCGCGCGCGGCGAGCGCCGCGCCCGGACGCGAATCGTAGAGGCGCACCGCGCAACCCGCCTGCGCGGCCACCTGCGCGATACCGCCGCCCATGAGGCCGGTGCCCGCGATGCCGAGCGAGGGTAGCGGCGCGGCCTGCATCGATCGACTCCCGGGTGGAAGGGGCGATTCCCCCGCGCATGATACGCGGGCCCCGGGAGCGATCGGGCGCTACTTGGCGAGCGCCACCGGAGCGTCGTGGATGGCGCCGATGTCGCCGCTCATCTCGCCGCCTTCCTGCACCAGGAT
>JAICTR010000274.1 GCA_025936275.1 Burkholderiales bacterium | reverse complement strand
CGATCCACGCGCTCTCCGAGGACTGGGGCATCGACCTCGAGGGCGAGGTCGCGGCGATCGTGGGCGACGTCGCGATGGGCGCGAGCGCGCAGGAAGCATCGAGCGCGGTGCGCCTCCTCACGCTGGTGAACGACGTGTCGTTCCGGCGCCTCATTCCGGCCGAGCTCGCCAAGGGCTTCGGCTTCGTGAACGGCAAGGGCGCGAACGCGCTGGCGCCGGTCGCGGTGACGCCGGAGGAGCTGGGCGGCGCGTGGCGCGAGGGCCGCGTGCACCTGCGGCTCGAGTGCCACGTGAACGGAGAGCGCCTCGGGAACCCGGATGCGGGCGTCGACGCGGCGTTCGGCCTGTTCGACCTCGTCGCCCACGCGGCGAAGACGCGCGAGCTCGCCGCCGGCACGCTGGTCGGCACCGGCACCATTTCCAACCACGATCGCGCGGCGGGCTACGCGTGCCTCATGGAAGCGCGCCTCGTCGAGCAGGTGGAGCAAGGCGCGGCGAAGACGCCGTTCCTGTGCTTCGGCGACACGGTGCGGATCGACATGCGCGATGGCGAGGGCCGCAGCGTCTTCGGCGCGATCGAGCAGCGTGTCGAGCGCTACGAGCGATGACCGGCCAGACCGAGCACGCGCTGCGCGGCGACTACAGCCGCATGCGTCCCGACTACACCGTGGACCAGGATTGGGATGCTTACACGTCCGCGCAGCACGACCTGTGGCGGCGCCTGTACGCGCGCCAGGCGGCGCTGGTTCCGGATTACGCGTGCGAGGAATTCCGCGCGACCCTCGCGACGCTCGACTACGGCGCCGGCATCCCGCGCTTCGATGCGATCAACGCCATGCTGCATCCCGCGACGCGCTGGCAACTGGTGGCGGTGCCGGGGCTGGTCCCGGACCTGGTGTTCTTCGAGCACCTCGCCAACCGCCGCTTCCCGGTCACGGTGTGGCTGCGCGATCCGGAAGAGTTCGACTACATCGTCGAGCCCGACATCTTCCACGACTTCTTCGGCCACGTGCCGATGCTCTTCAACCCGGTGTTCGCCGACTACATGCAGGCGTACGGGCGCGGCGGCATCAAGGCGCATGCGCTGGGCGCGATCGAGATGCTCGCGCGCCTTTACTGGTACACGGTGGAGTTCGGGTTGATCGAGACGCGCGCGGGACTGCGCACGTATGGCGCCGGCATCCTGTCCTCCGGCGGCGAGATCCGCCACTGCATCGAGAGCCCGCGGCCCAACCGCATCGGCTTCGATCTCCTGCGCGTGATGCGCACGCGCTACAAGATCGACACCTACCAGGAAACCTACTTCGTGATCCGCGATTTCGACGAGCTCTTCGCCGCGACCGAGCCGGACTTCGCGCCGTACTACCGCGAGCTTCACGCGCTCGAGCCGTGGACCGCCGCGACGGTGCTGGAAGGCGATCGCGTGTACCACCGCGGGAGCGGGGCGGCGCGCCCGCCGGCGCGCGAAGCTTCGAACCCGCGCGCTTCGACCTAGCGGAAGGTCCAGCGCACGCCCAGGCGCACGCCGCGGCCTTCGCCGGGGTGCACCAGGTAGTCGGCCGGCGTGCCGGCCTGGCTCCAGAGGCGCGAGGCGACGAACTCGTCCATGCCGCCGGTGCGCCGGTCGAAGAGGTTGAACGCGTCGAGCGTGAGCGTGGTGTTGCGCCACACGTGGCGCGCGAAACGCGCGTTCACGGCCGTGGAATCGGGAATGGCGAGGCTCTCGTCGTCGGCATCCGCGGCGCGCATCGCGCGCGTCACGAAGAGGCTCGCGCTCCAGCCGGCGAGGTTGCGCAGCGTCGCGCCGGCGAGCTGCACGCGCGGACCCTGCTTCCTGCCGAACGCAGGGGAAGCGGGCAGCGACAGCGCGCCCACTTCCAGCTCCACCCATGACTGGCCGAGGACCGAAGCGAGCGCGCCGGGGTGCGAGGCGGCGCGCCATGATCCGATCGGATCAGCGGCGCACGCGCTCGATGCGGCGATGGCCGACGCCGCAACGCATGCGGCCGCCACGATTTGTAGTCTCCCCGACGACACCCGACGAGACTAGCACGCCGCGGAGCGCTTTTGCGCGCCCCGCGGCGCGATTCGCGGCTACTGGATGTGCACCCAGGTCGCCTGCAGCCAGTTGTCGGCGCGGTGGATCACCTTCACGTTCGCGCGCGACGCCCACGGGATCACCTGCAGGTGCAGCGGCAGCGTGTAGACGTGGTCGCGGAAGTACTCGATCGCCTTGTCGATCGTCTCCTGGCGATGCTTGGGATCGGTATCGCCCTTGGCGCTATCCACCATCGCGTCGAAGTCGGCGTCCTTGTAGTTGCCCCAGTTGTAGTCGCCGTCGCCCTTCTCGTTCCTCGAGTGCAGCACGGGCTGCAGCGTGAAGATGGCGTCGGTCGTGGCGCCGCCCCAGCCCAGCATGCAGAAGCTCATGTCGAGGCGCTGCATCTTCGGGAAGTACTGCGCGCGCGGCATGGCGTTCACCTTCACCTTCACGCCGATCTTCGCGAGCATGCCCGCCACCGCGACGCAGATCTTCTCGTCGTTGATGTAGCGGTTGTTGGGACAGTCGAGCTGCACCTCGAAGCCGTTCGGGTAGCCCGCCTCGGCCATCAGCTTCTTCGCCGCGGCGACGTCGTAGGGCAGGCGCTTGTCGAGCGACTTGGGGATGCCGGCCGCGGTCGGGTTGGGGAGGTTGATCGCGGTGGGCACCGAGAGCCCGCGCATCACCGCGCGATGGATCGCGTTGATGTCGATCGCCTGGAGGAACGCCTTCCTCACGCGCAGGTCCTTGAACGGGTTCTTGCCCTTCACGTTCGAGTACAGCAGCTCGTCGCGATTCTGGTCCATCTCGAGGAAGATCACGCGGTTCTCGCGCCCCTCGTAGACGTGGATGTTCTTGTCGCGCTTGATCTTCTCGATGTCCTGCACGTCCGGGTCGAGCACGAAGTCGAGGTCGCCCGAGATCAGCGCGGCCATGCGCGTCGCGCCCGACTTCACCGGCGAGTAGACGATCTCGTCGATGTTGCCGTCCCAGTAGTCCTTGCCCGCCTTGAGTCCCCACCAGTTCGGGTTCTTCTTGAAGACGCTCTTCACGTCCGGCGCGCGCGACACGAGGATGTACGGCCCGGTGCCCATCGCATGGCGCGAGGTGTAGCTCTCCTCCTGGTGCGTGAAGTCCTGGGTCTCGACCGCGTTGTGCTCCTCGCACCACTTCTTGTTCATCATGAAGAGGCTGTTGGCGAGCATCTCGAGCATCACCGGGTTGGGTACGGGCGTCACCAGTTGCACGGTGTGCTCGTCGATCTTGGTGGGCTCGCCCACGGCGTTGCCGTAGACGCGGAAGTTGGAGGTCTTGCCCTGCAGGCGCTTGATCGAGAACACCACGTCGTCGGCGGTGAAGTCGCTGCCGTCCTGCCACTTCACGCCCTTGCGCAAATGGAAGATCCAGGTCTTCGGATCCTTCTGCTCCCACTTCTCGGCGAGGCCCGGGAGGATCTCGAGCTTCTTGCCGCGCATCACCAGCGACTCGTAGACCTGGCCGTTGATCGAGTTGGTGAGCAGCTCGTTCTGCGCCATCGGGTCGGCGGTGAGGTAATCGCCCTGGCTCGACCAGCGCAGGGTCTTGGCATCGGCGGCGGGTGCGGCGAAGAGCAGCGCGGCGAATGCGAACGCAAGCAGGCGGGACATGCGTGGCCTCCTCTTTGTGTTTATCGGGCGGCGCCATCATAGCCCCACCGGGGCGCGGCGTATAATTTCAGGCACCCCGGAGGTGAACGCCATGAATGCCATCGTCAAGGATCGCAGCACTCCCCTTTCGCTTTCCGATTCGAAGCTCTTTCGCGACCGCGCCTACATCGACGGCCAGTGGGCCGACGCCGATGGCGGCAAGCGCATCGACGTCGACAACCCCGCCGATGGCTCCATCCTCGGCTCGGTGCCGGACATGGGCGCCGCGGAGACCAGGCGCGCCATCGCCGCCGCCAACGCGGCGCTTCCCGCGTGGCGCGCGCTCCCCGCGAAGGAGCGCTCGAAGATCCTGCGCAAGTGGTACGACCTCATCATGGCGAACGCGCAGGACCTGGCCGTCATCCTCACCACCGAGCAGGGCAAGCCCCTCGCCGAGGCGAAGGGCGAGATCGCCTACGGCGCCTCGTTCGTCGAGTGGTTCGCGGAGGAAGCCAAGCGCGTCTACGGCGACGTGATTCCCACGCCGACCAACGACCGGCGCCTCATCGTGCTGAAGCAGCCGATCGGCGTGTGCGGCGCGATCACGCCGTGGAACTTCCCCAACGCGATGATCACTCGCAAGATCGCGCCCGCGCTCGCCGCCGGTTGCACCGT
>JAICTR010000121.1 GCA_025936275.1 Burkholderiales bacterium | reverse complement strand
GGTCGTCGGCCCGTCCTGGATCGGGGACGCGGTCATGTCGCACGCGCTCGTCGCGCGGCTGAAGGCCCGCGACCCCGCGCTCGCCATCGACGTGCTCGCACCGCCCTGGGCGCTGCCGATCTACCGGCGCATGCCCGAGGTGGAACGCACGCTGGCGCTTCCCTTCGGCCATGGCGATCTCGCGCTCGATGCGCGGCGCGCGTTCGCGCGCACGCTTCCTCGCTACGAGCACGCGGTGGTGCTTCCCAACAGCTGGAAATCGGCGCTCATCCCCTGGCACGCGGGGATCGCGCGGCGCACCGGCTATCGCGGCGAGATGCGCTACGGGTTGCTGAACGACCTGCGCCGGCTCGACAAGGCGGCGCTGCCGCGTCTCGTGGATCGCTATGCCGCGCTCGCACAGCCCGCGGGTGAGTCCCTGCAACGGCCGGTGCCCGAGCCGCGGCTCGCTTCGGATCCCGCGGCGCGCGCGGCGACGCTCGCCAAGCTGGGGCTCGATGCGCAGCGCCCCGCCGCCGCGTTCGCGCCGGGCGCCGAGTACGGCCCGGCGCAGCGCTGGCCGGCGCGCCATTTCGCGGCGCTGGCGCGAACGCTCGCCGCGCGCGGCTGGCAGGTGTGGCTCCTCGGCAGCGGACGCGACAGCGAAGCGACGCGCGAGATCGCCGCCGCCTGCGACGCGTGCGTCGATCTCGCCGGCCGCACCACGCTCGACGAGGCGATCGACCTCCTCGCCTCCGCCGCGCACGTCGTCACCAACGACTCGGGCCTGATGCACGTCGCCGCGGCGCTCGACCGGCCCACCGCGGCCATCTTCGGCTCCTCTAGCCCGGCGTACACGCCGCCGCTCTCCTCGAAGGCGCGCGTGATCTCGCTGCACCTTTCCTGCAGCCCGTGCTTCCAGCGCACCTGCCCGCTCGGCCACACGAATTGCCTCGAGCAGCTCGAACCCGCGCTCGTGCTCCAGGCGCTGGAAACCGGCGGCCCCGAACCGCATCTACAATCCGAACCCAGCCCAACGCCGGGAGTCCAATCGCCATGAAGATCGCCGCCCCGCTCGCCCTCGCCGCCGCGCTGGCGTTGCCCGCGCACGCCGCCGATTCCGGTTACGTGAAGGACGTCCAGGCGTGGCGCGCGCGCGCCGACAAGAGCCTGCGCAAGGACAACGGCTGGCTCACGCTCGCCGGGCGCTACGTGATGAAGCAAGGCGTGAACACCTTCGGCACGGGCAAGGACAACGACATCGTGTTTCCCGAAGGCCTGGGCCCCGCGCGCATGGGCACGATCGACGTCGAGCCCGGGCGCGTATTCGTGAAGCTCGCGCCGGGCCTCACCATGGAGCAGGACGGCATTCCCATGACCGACAAGGTGATGGGCACCTCGCTCGAGACGCGCGACTGGGTCTCGATGGGCCGCGCCGCTTTCCACGTGATCGAGGTGAACGGCCAGTACGTGCTGCGCCTCGCCGACAACCAGAGCGAGCACCGCAAGCGCTTCGGCGGGCGCGTGTGGTACCCGGTGAAGATACCGTACCGCGTGAACGCGAAATTCCATCCCTACGAGCCGCAGCGCCACATCGAGATCGTGAACGTGATCGGCGAGGTGTCGGAGGAGGCTTCGCCGGGCTATGTCGAGTTCCAGCTCGACGGCAAGAGGCAGCGCCTCGATGCGCTCGAGGAGGATGGCGGGCTCTTCTTCGTATTCCGCGACCGTACCGCGGGCGACACCACGTACGGCGCGGGCCGCTTCATGTACATCGAGGGCAAGCCCGCCGCGAACGGCACGGTGACGCTCGACTTCAACCGCGCGTACAACCCGCCGTGCGCGTTCAACAAGTACACCACCTGCCCGCTGCCGCCCAGGGAGAACATCCTCCCGGTGCGCGTCGAGGCGGGCGAGAAGTATCCGCCGCGCAAGGCGGGATGACGGTGATGCGCGCAGCGCTCGCCGCCGCGGTGCTCGGGCTGCTGCCGATCACGGCCTTCGCCGTGGACGACACGCAGTGGCCGCCGCCCGCGCCGATCGTCGAGCGCATGCACGCGCTGGAAGCCGTGATCCGCAGCGCCGATTCCACGATGCCGCAACGCGAGGCGGCGCGCGAGGAGCTCGCCGGACTGCTGAAGAGTCCCGCCGGACGCACGGTGCCGCCCGCGCCGACGAAGCTCCCGCCGCGCGCCGCGATCGATCCGTACCCGAGCGTGGTGCGTCCGCTGCCGCCGCAAGACGTGGCCGTGCCGCCCCCGCCGGGCGTGGCGCATGTCGAGGTGCTGGAGCCGCCGAAATCGCTCGCGGTGAATCCGCGCACCGGGAGCGTCGCCGCGCCATCGGGCAACGTCGCGATCGATCCCGCGACCGGCCACGTGCTGCAGCCGCTCCCCGGCGGCTACGTCGATCCGCGCACCGGGCAGTTCGTGCCGCGCTGAGCGCGCGCTAGAACAGCACGACCTGCCGCACGGCCTTGCCCTCGCGCAGTCGCTCGAATCCGGCGTTGATCTCGTCGAGCTTCAGGCGATGCGTGAGGAGCTTGTCGACAGGGAGCTTCCCCTGGCGATAGAGCGCCACGTAGCGCGGCAGGTCGCGCGCCGGAACGCAGGTACCGATGTAACTGCCCTTCACCGTGCGCTCCTCGGCGACGAGATGGGTCGGCGGCAAGGCGAAGGTGGCGGTGGGATGCGGCAAGCCGGCGGTCACCGTGGTGCCGCCGCGGCGCGTGATGCGATACGCGAGGTCCATCGCCTTCACGGAGCCCGCGAACTCGAGCGCGAAGTCCACGCCGCCGCCGGTCGCCTTGCGGATCGCCTCGATCGCATCCGGCGCCGCCGCGTCGAACGCATCGGTGGCGCCGAGCGTCATGGCGAAGTCGCGCTTGTCCTTCGCGAGGTCCACCGCGACGATGCGGCTGGCACCCGCGGCCACGGCGCCCAGCAACGCGGCGAGCCCCACGCCGCCGAGGCCCACGATCGCGACCGTGGCGCCCATCGGCACCTTCGCCGTGTTCACCACGGCACCGACGCCGGTCAACACCGCGCAGCCGAAGAGCGCCGCTTCCTCGAGCGGCAACTCGGGATCCACTTTCACGAGCGAGTTGCGCGACACCACCGCGTGATCCGCGAACGCCGAGCAGCCCATGTGATGGTTGATCGTGTCGCCGCCGCGAAAGATCCGGCGGTGGCCGCCCGCGAGCGCGCCGGCGGTGTTCGACGCGGCGCCGGTCTCGCAAAGCGCCGGGCGCCCTTCCATGCACGGCAGGCAATGGCCGCAGCTCGGGACGAAGACCAGCACCACGTGATCGCCCTTCGCGAGATCGGCGACACCGTCGCCGAGCGCTTCCACCACGCCCGCCGCCTCGTGCCCGAGCAGCATCGGCGTGGGCCGCGGGCGATCGCCGTTGATGACCGAGAGGTCGGAGTGGCAGAGGCCCGCCGCCGCGATGCGCACCAGCACCTCTCCGGGACCGGGCGCTTTCAGCTCCATCTCGTCGATCGCGAGCGGCCGCGTCTTGTCGTATGGCGGCTCGGCTCCCATCGCGTTCAGCACGGCACCGCGGATCTTCATGCCTCTCCTCCTCTCGTCGATCGTCTGCGAATGATCGCATGAAGCGCAGTGCCCCCTCTCCCTTGGGAGAGGGCCGGGGAGAGGGTCAGGCGACGGGAGAATTTTTTTTGGCGACCCTCTCCCCGACCCTCCCCCAAGGGGGAGGGAGAAATTCAGCGGCGAAACGCGGACAGCTGCTCCGGCGTATCGAGGTCGACGAGGATGCCCACGTCATCCACGGGCAAGACGCGAAGCGCGTCGCGATGGCGCTCGATCACGCCGCGTGCGCCGACGTCGCCCTCGAGCGAGAGGAGCTCCGCGCGCAGCGCCGCACCGAATCCCACCGGATGGCCGCGCGCGCCAGTCGTCGCGCTCACCGGCGCGGCGATGATCGCCCCCTCCACGAGCGCATCGCGCACCGCACGAATCGTGGCCGGCGCGACGAGCGGCATATCGCCCAACGCCACGATCCATCCATCCGCACGATCGGTCGCGCCCACCGCCGCGGCGAGGCTCGCCCCCATGCCGAGCGCCGTGCGATCGGACTCCACGACTTCGCAACCGAGCGGCTCGAGCACCGCGCGCAGCTCTCGCGCACCCACCGGCACGATCGCGAGCGGCGTCCCGGCGCCATCACGCAGGTTCATCGCAGCCCGTGCCACGATCGCCCCGCGCGATTCCTCACCGGGAATGCAAGCCAACAACTTGTTGGAACCGAAGCGCCGCGAGGCGCCACCGCAGAGCAGCAGCGCGCGGATCTCCATCGGGAATGCGAAAGCGCGGGCCTAAGCCCGCTTCTGCCCGGCGTCCTCGGCCTTGTCGAGCATCACGCCGTTGCGCGAGGCGATGAGGTCGGCGAGGATCGCGACCGCGATCTCGGGCGGCGTGCGCGAGCCGATCGAAAGGCCCACCGGACCGCGCAGCCGCGCGATCTGCTGCGCGGTGAGGTCGAACTGCGCGAGGCGCTTGCGGCGCTCGGCGCTGGTGCGCGAGGAGCCCACCGCGCCCACGTAGAACGCATCGCTCTTCAGCGCCTCGAGGAGTGCCATGTCGTCGAGCTTCGGATCGTGGGAGACGGTGAGGATCACGCTGTGCGGATCGGGACGGAACGCGAGCACCGCGTCGTCCGGCATGCCCTCGATCCACTTCGCGCCCGGCGAGCGCCAGGCGCTGCGGTACTCCTCCCGCGGATCGCAGACGAACATCTGGTAGTCCACGGTGGCGGCGACCTCGGCGAGATAATGCGCGATCTCGGAGGCGCCGATCACGAGCATGCGCCAGCGCGGGCCGTGCACGCTGGTGAAACGCGTTTCGGTACGCTCGCATTCGTCGTTCGGCGAGGCCGCGCCGAAGCTCCACGCGCCGCTCGCGAGAGCCACGTGGCGCGCGACGATGCGTCCCTCGGCGATGCGCGCGAGGAGCGCTTCCAGCTCGGCGATGGAGACCTCGGGCTCGACGAGGATTTCCACCTCGCCGCCGCACGGCAGGCCGAAGCGGCGCGCTTCGTCCGCAGTCACGCCATAGGAAACGAACTGCGGCTTGCGGCCCGCGTACTCGTCGCGCCGGCGCACGAGGTCGTCCTCGATGCAGCCGCCGGAGACCGAGCCCACGAGGATGCCGTCGTCGCGGATCGCGGCGAGCGAGCCGGGCGGACGCGGGCTCGCGCCGAAGGTGCGTGACACGGTGAGGAGCCACGCGCGCCGTCCCGCGCGGCGCCATTCCAGCGCGCGCTCGAGGACATCGAGGTCGAGGCTTTGCATGCGCCGATCTTACACCCGCCTTCCGCGGGCCAGGCGCGCGCTACTTGTGGCCGAAGAGCAGCGGGAAGAGCGTCGCGCGGTGCTCGGCCTCGCTCTGGATCACGAACCAGGCGGCGACCAGCACCAGCACGATCGCGGCCACGACCTCGACCACCGGATTGCGCAGGATCCTGCGCAACGCCTTGCGCCATTCGCTTCCAAGATGGATCTGCATGATGGGCTCCCGGCGCGGCGCAACCGATGCGGCGCCGCACCTGAGACCGCCGCATACGGGGCGGTGTTCCGCGCGATTTCACATGGCGGCAGGCGGCGCCGCTTTCAATCCCCGCGAATCACGTCCACTGCGTCGCCGCGAGGGGCAGGCGCCGCGCGCGCTTGCCGGTGAGCGCGAAGAGCGCGTTCGCCACGGCGGGCGCGACGGGCGGCGTGCCGGGCTCGCCCACGCCGGTGGGCTTCTCGCCCCCGCCGGTGAGATGCACCTCGATCTTCGGCATCTCCGAGAGGCGCAGCACCCGGTAGTCGTGGAAGTTCGATTGCTTCACGCGTCCTTCCTCGAGCGTCACCTCGCTGAAGAGCGCCGCGCCGAGGCCGAACGCGATCGCGCTCTGCACCTGCGCCTCCACACCGAGCGGATTCACGGCGAGGCCGCAATCGAATGCCGCGACGATGCGGGGCACGCGCGGCGCGCCCTCCTCGATGGACACTTCCGCCACCTGCGCGCACACGCTCCCGAACGATTCGTGCACGGCGATGCCGCGCGCGCGGCCCTTCGGCAGCGGCGATCCCCAGCCGGCCCTCGCCGCCGCGACGTCGAGCACGTTCTTCACGCGCGGCTTGTCGGCGAGGAGCGCGCGGCGGAATTCCACCGGGTCCTTGCCCGCGGCGGCGGCGAGCTCGTCCATCATCGTCTCCATGACGAACGCGGTGTGCGAATGACCCACGGAGCGCCACCAGAGCACCGGCACGCCGGCATCGATCGTGTGCAGCGTGACGTTGAAGTTGGGAATCGCGTACGGCGTGTCGGCCACGCCCTCGACGGAGGTCGGGTCGATGCCGTCCTTCACCATCATCGGCTCGAAGGGCGTGCCGGCGAGGATCGAGGGACCGGCGAGGCGATGGTTCCATGCGGCGATCGCGCCGCTGGAATCCAATCCCACCTCGACCTGGTGCACGAACGCGGGCCGATAGTAGCCGCCGCGAATGCCGTCCTCGCGCGTCCAGATCAATTTCACCGGCACCTTGGCGCGCTTCGCGATCTCGCACGCCTGCACCACGAAGTCGGAGGCCGGATTCGCGCGCCGGCCGAAACCGCCGCCCGCGAGCATCGTGTGCAGCGTCACCTTCTCCACCGGAAGGCCGAGCGCCTTCGCCGCAGCGGGATGATCGACGCCCTGGAACTGCGTGCCGGCCCAGATCTGCGCTTCGCCCTCGCGCAGCTCCACCGTGCAGTTGAGCGGCTCCATCGGCGCATGGGCGAGGAATGGCACCTCGTATTCGGCGCTGACGGTGCGTGCGGCGGATTTGATCGCGTCGGGCTTTTCCGGCGCGTGCGCCACTTTGCCGGGAAGCTTCGCCGCCTCGCGCATCTGCGTGGAGATGGCGCTGCTCGAAAGCGAAGCGCGCGCCCCGAGGTTCCACTCGACCTCCAGCGCGTCGCGACCCTTCTTCGCCGCCCAGAAATGCTCCGCGACCACCGCCACGCCGTGGGGCGTCACCACGACATGGCTCACGCCCTTCACCTGCTTCACCTTGTCGGCGTTGATCGACTTCACCTTCGCGCCGAACACCGGCGGCCGCGCGAGGAGCGCCGTGTGCAAGTCCTTCCTCTGCACGTCCATGCCGAACGCGGCCCTGCCCGACGCCTTCGCGGCGGAATCGAGGCGCCGCGTCGACGTGCCGATGCGCTTGAACTCGCTCGAGGGCTTCAACGCCACCTGCGGCGGCACGGGCAGCTTCGCCGCGGCCGCGGTGAGTTGCCCGTACGAGAGTCGCCGCTTGCCCGGGCCGATGACGTGGCCCTTCTCCGCGCGGCATTGGTCCGCGGAAACCTTCCACTGCTTCGCGGCCGCCTCGACGAGCATCGTTCGCGCCTGCGCGCCGGCGGTGCGCAATTGGTCCCACGAGTTCCACACGCTCGAGGAGCCGCCGGTCATCTGGATGCCGAACGCGGTGTGCGCGTACTCGGGCGCGGCCGGCGCGAGCTCCCAGCGCACCTCGCCCCAATCGCATTCCAGCTCCTCGGCGAGCAGCATCGGCAACGACGTGGTGACGCCCTGGCCGAACTCCAGGTGCTTCACGAGCACGGTGCAGGTGCCGTCCTTGCCGATTCGCAGGAACGCGTTCGGCGGGACCGGCGCGGGGGCGGCCGGCGCCTGCGCGAGGGCGAAGCGCCCGCGGCCGGCCGGCAGGAAGAAGGCG
>JAICTR010000030.1 GCA_025936275.1 Burkholderiales bacterium | reverse complement strand
GCTCGTCGTTCGCGATGATGCCGTGCTCGCGCTGGAACCTGGCGAGCCGCTCCTGCGCCGTCTCGAAGTCCTTGCGCAGGCCCTTCAACTGCTCGTCGAACCACGCCGCGGCCTTCTTCGTCGGATCCACGCGCAGGCGCAGCGTCACTTCCATGTACGCCTGGGCGAACGCGTTCGCGATCTTCGCGGCGAACTTCGGGTCGCTCGCCGAGTACATGATCTGGATCACGCTCGAGCGCGAGGTGTCGACGCGCAGGCTGGTGAGGAGCGCGCTCGCGAGCCAGTCCTCGATCGAGCCGTGCCCGCCCGACTTCGCGAACGCCTCGCGCGCGCCGGGCGAATCGGCGAGCTTCAGGTCCTCGACGACTTTCCGCGCCACGCGCTCGCTCTGGATCACGTCCACCTGCGTCTGCATGTAGCCCACCTCCGCGCGGGCCGGCTGGTTCGAGGTGGTGAGCGATTGCGCGTCGTGGTCGTCGACCAGCATCGCGACCGCCGCGGTATAGGTGCGCGGCATGAGCAGCGTCACGACGATGGCGGCGGCGACGGTGCCCACGAAGAGCGAGAGGAACACCCAAAGGCGGCCGCGCAGGGCGAGGAGGAATTGCTGGACGTTCATGAGGGGCGGCTTCCGGTTGTCGATGCGCGGGGATTCGTTGGCAAGGGGGCGCGCCTCAGAAGAGGCTTTCGCTCACGTAGATCACGTCGTCTTCCTTGACGGGATCGGTGAGCCGCGCGTCGATCTGGCGCACGCCCTGGGGCGTGTGGCGCGCGATCTTGATGCCGCGCTGCGTGCCGCGGGCGGTGAGGCCGCCGCCCAGCGCGAGCGCCTGCATCACCGTCATGTTCGGCTCGAGGCGATAGGCGCCGCCCTTCTGCACCTCGCCGTAGATGTAGACCATGGGCGCCTTCTCGACGTAGATCGTGTCGCCGGGCTGCAGGCGCACGTTCTTCGAGAGGTCGCCGTCGCGGAAGATGGCGTTGAGGTCGATGTCGCGCTTCTCGGTGCGGCCCTCGACGTTGGAGACCAGCGTCACGTGCTCGGCGCCGGCCGGCGCGATGCCGCCCGCCGCCGCGAGGAAATCGGTGAGCTTGGAGTTCTGCGAGTCGATCGGGTAGCGGCCCGGCTTGTTCACCGCGCCCAGCACCGCGACCTGGCGGCTGTTCACCTGCGCGAGCGCGACGTTCACCTCCGGATGCACGACGAACTTCCCGTCGCGCAGCTTCTTCGCGATCGCGGCGCCGGCCTGCGCGGGCGTCATCCCGGCGACCTGCACCTCGCCGATCAGCGGGAAGAGGATCGTGCCGCGCTCGGTGATGCGGCCTTCGGTCGTGAGCTCGGGATTGCGGAACACGGTGACGCGCAGCTGGTCGCCGACCCCGAGGGATTCGAGCGCGGCATCGGCGGCCGCGGTCGGAATCTCGGCGGAGCGCGGCGGCGCGCTCGGCGTCACCGTTGCGATGCGCACCGGCGGGTGCGCCTGCGCGAGGCCGGCGAACGCGGCGGCGGCGATGCACGCGGCGCCGGCGGCGAGGCGCATCGCGATCTCGGGAAAGCGGAAGGAAATGTTCATGACTTTTCGTCCTTTCGGGGCGGCCCCGCGGTGGCGGCGACCTGCGTTTCGAGGGAAGGGGGAGCGGACGTTTGCAGCGCGGCGTGCACCGGCACGGCGGGTCGCGCCGCGCCGCGTGCCGTCGGAACCGGCGCGAGATACTCGATGCGCGCCGCGCTTCGCAGGCGCGCGATCTCCTCGCGCGCGAGCTCGAGGCGGCGGCGGGCGGCGAGGAAGCGCGCGATCACCGGCGCCGCCTCGGCCTCGCCGAGCGGCGCGGCGATCGAGCGCATCAGCTCGACCACGACGGGGCCGGCCGCCCCGTCGGCGTCGATCACCGCGATCTCGCCATCCTTCATCGATTGCAGCCGCGCGAGGAGCGCGAGCGGCACCGCCTCGGCGGCCTCGGTGCGGCTCGCCGCCTCGAAGCGCACGCCCTCGCGCGCGAGCCACGCTTCGACCGCATCGGCATCGTTGCCCGCCGCGACCGCACGCAGCGCCGCGGCGCGCGGCGTGCTTCCGACGAGGCGCAGCTCGCGCAGCGCATAGATGCGGCGCGCGCCGAAGAGCGCGGGATTGGCCTCGTAGAACGCGTGCACCTGCGCGCGATCGGGCTCGCCGCCGGCCGCGGTGGAGCGATCGAGCCAGGCACGCGCGAGGATGCGGCGGCGATCCTCTTCGACGGCGCGGGCGACATCCGGATCGCGATCGAGGCGCGCGGCGAGGGCCTTCTGCACCAGCAGCTCCTCGTCGATCGCGGATTCGAGCGCCCGCGGCGCATCCTTCGCGCCGCCGCCATCGCGCGCGAGCGCCGTCGCGACGCGTGCGAACGGCACGTCGCCCCCGTTCACGCGCGCGGCCACGCCGCTCGCGCTGGCCGGGTCGCGCGAGCACGCGGGCGCGGCCAAGAGGGCGGCGACTGCGGCGATGCGCAGGATGGCGCTGCGGCTCATGAGGCTACGAGCGGCGCGCGCGGCGGCGAAGGATCCAGCCCACCATGCCCAGTCCCGCGGCCATCATCAGCCACTCGGAGGGCTCGGGCACCGGCGTCACCGGCACCGCGGGCTGCGTCGGCATCGAGGACGGGCGCGCGATGGCGTTGCCGGCATCGAGCGGACCGGCGCCGAGGCTGTTGCGGAAGCTGGGGCCGAAGAGCTCGCTACTGCCGCGCGAGAGCGGGTTGCCGCGCGAGGCCGGGGCGGCCTGTTGCGCGAACGCGGTTGCCGCGAGGAGCGTCGCGCCGAGCGCGATCCATCGGTAATGTCGTCTCATAGGGTGTCTCCGGTGATGGGAACAACCCTATGGGTCGCGCGTGACAGCCGTCGGCCCCCGGTGGCGAGGGCCCATCCTCCAAAAGGACTACGAGGGCGACGGCGGCCGCGCCGCCGTGCCGGTCAGAAGGAAATCCGGGCGAGGATGTTCGCGACGTCGTCCTTGTAATCGGCGAGCGGCACGGTCGAGGTGCGCATCTCGTGGACGTAGCCGCCTTGCAGCAGGATCTTTCGCGTCGGCCGGTAGCTCAGCGTCGCGCCGAAGGTGCGCACGCGGTGGGTGTAATCGCCGAACTGCACGTCGTTGCGGTAATTCCAGATGTTGTATTCCGCATCGCCGGCGAGCGTGATCTTGTCCGTGATCGCCCAGCTCGGCTTCACCGCCACGCCCTTGATGAGCACCAGCGCCCCGCTCTGCACGTCGGCGATCGGGCCGATGTCGCGGTAGATCGAGGCGAGCACCGTGAGCTTGCCGGTGGGCGTCCAGGTGTAGGCGGCGCGCGCCGTGGGGCCGGTGAAGTCGCGGGCCGCGGGCTGGTCGTAGTCGCGGCGCACGTAATCGATGCGCCCGTCGATGGTCGAGTGGCCGGTGAGGATCCAGTGGCCCACGACGCCCACGCTGTCCTGGTCGTAGCCTGGATCGAGCGGCGTGTCGCGCAGCTCGCCGTGCGGCGTGTGTCCGCGCTCGAAGCGCCCCTCGATGCCGAGGCGATCGTCGGCCGCCGTGACATAGCTCACGCCCGCCACGCCGGTCGCGGTCTGGATGTCGTTGAACTGCTGCGCCGGATCGTCGTGGCGCTGGTCGACGCTTGCCGCGCCCGCGTGCAGGCGCCAGCTCGCCACCGGGAACCACACCGCGTCGGCGAAGCCCTGCTTGGTGCGCAGGATGTCGCGCTGGCGCGAGAAGAGCTGGTTGGCGAAGTTCGCGAGGGTCTGCGAATCCGTGTAGCCGATGTCGCCGGTTAAGTGCGGCGTGACCGACCAGAGCCACGCCGCGCGTGCCGTGTGGCCGTTGAAGTTCAGCTCGTCGAAGCGCCGGTAGCGGTTCGCGAACCAGGTGTAGTTGAGCTGGAAGCGCTGCAGCGAGTACGGCAGGTCGGCGCTCACGCCGAGCTGCGTGCTGTAGAGCCAGTCGGAGCGCCCGTCCTCGCCGATCGTGGTGCGCGGATCCTCGTCCGGCGACAGCCGAAAGACGTTGCTATCGTAGGTAACGTTTTCCGCGGCGAAGACCTCGACGCGGTCGTTGTAGAGCGCGGCCGCGGAGAGCGGCGCGAAGGCGGCGACGGCGGCGATCAGCCATGCCGGGCGAATCGTTGTTCTTGGCATCGTCCGTCCACGGGAAAAGGGACTCGCCGAGGATAGCGCAAAAAGGGGTCAGGTTCCTTTTTGCGGCGCGGCCGAAAAAAGGAACCTGACCCCTTTTTCGCTCTACGGGTTGACGATGCGCAGCGCCAATGCCTTGCCGACCGCCTGCGTGCGGTTCAGCACGTTCAGCTTGCGCAGCGTCTTCTGCACGTGGTTCTTCACGGTGAGCGGGCTGATGTCGAGGATCATGCCGATCTCGATGTTGCTCTTGCCGTGGTAGATCCACTGCAGGATCTGCTGCTCGCGCGGCGTGAGGAGCCCGGTCTTCGCGGGCTTGGTGCCCGCGCGATCGAGCGGCCACGTGACCTGGCTGCGGACCCATCCCGCGTGCAGGTACGGAACCACGACGTCCGCGAGGTACGCCTGCTTCGGCCCGAGCGTCGCGGGCTTCGCCGCGAACACGAAGAAGCTCGTCATGTTGCCCGACGCGTCGTGCGTGCCGTGCGCGAGCACGTGAGCCACGCCCAGGCGCGCCAGCTCGCGCGCGAGCGCGCCGCCGGCGTGCGGGCCGCGATCCGTCTCGCACAGCACCGCCTGGCAGCGGTTCTCCTCCCACAGCTTGATGAGGTGCGGCACGAGCGAGACGTCCTGCTGGTAGAGCTCGTTCAGCCGCGCCGCATCCACGGGCGCCGTGGAGAAGCTGTCGACGCGCAGCGGGCTCTGCCGGCCTTCCTGCAGGCCGCACAGCAGCACTTCATGCGGGATCAGGCTCTGCAGCGCGCCCTGCACCCAGCTGAAGAGCTGCGGGCGCGTATGCACGCGCAGCGACACGTCGATGTTGAGGAGCAGCGCCTCGCGCTCGCTTTCGTTCAGGCGGGCGGGAGGGCTTTCCTGGTTCGCCGCTTCGGGCGTCTGCCGCGCCTCTTCCTGCGGCTGGGCCGGGAAAGGCCCGCGCGGGGGACGCGGTTCGGGTTGGGGGGTTACGAGTCGCATGGGACGCAGTATTCCTGTGAAATGTGAAATGGTCGTGAAGTCATCGAAGTTCGCGACGTAGGAACGGGCCGATAGTCCCCTCGAACCACGGCCACAACGACGTGCGGTTCGCATAGGGCCGTTAGCGTGGTGGCCAATGATCGCGACCCAAGACACCCATCCCCGGCTCGGCCAGGGGCCGCTCGCGCCCTCGGCCCTCTTCCGCATGCTGCTCGAGGCGCTGGTCGCCGTCGGCGCGCTCGCCGCGTGCGTCGCCTGGTTCGGCGAGCGTTTCGACGGCCCCTACATCATCCTGGCGCTGCTCGTCTTCTCGCTCACGTTCCCGGGGCGCGTGCCGCGCGGCACGAGCGCCACGGCGATCGCGCGCGACGTGCTCTCCGGCTGGGTGCTCGCGGTCGCCCTGCTCCTCATGCTGGGATGGGCGACGCGCACCCTCGGTTCCTTCGATGAACGCGTGCTCGCGGCGTGGGTCGCCGTGACGCCGGTGGCGCTCTTCGCGGCGCACCTCGCGACGCCCCTGGTGCTGCCGCGCGTGCTCGCCGCGGAAGGGCTGCAGCGGGTCGCGATCGTCGCCGGCGCGGGATCCCTCGGCCGGCGCCTCGCCGAGCGCATCGCCGCGGCACCGTACCTGGGCATCCGCGTGGCGGGCTACTTCGACGATCGCGCGCCCTCGCGCCTGGAGGGGCTGGAGAACGGGCGCATGCTCGGCAACCTCGGCCAGCTCGCCGAGTACGCGAAGAAACATCGCGTGGACCTGATCTACGTGACGCTGCCCATGGCCTCGCAGCCGCGGATCATGAAGCTCCTCGACGAGCTGCACGACACCACGGCGAGCGTCTATTTCACGCCCGACATCTTCATCTTCGACCTGATCCAGGGGCGGATGGACTCGATCGGCGGCATCCCGGTGCTCGCCGTGTGCGAGACGCCCTTCTCCGGCATGAACGGGGTCGTGAAGCGGGTGAGCGACCTGGTGCTCGGCGCGCTGATCCTCGCCCTCATCTCGCCGATCCTCGCCGCGATCGCGGTGGGCGTGAAGCTCTCCTCGCCGGGGCCGGTGCTCTTCCGCCAGCGCCGCTACGGCCTCGACGGGCGCGAGATCGTGGTCTACAAGTTCCGCTCGATGACCGTGACCGAGGACGGCCCCGTCGTGCGGCAGGCGACGAAGAACGATGCGCGCGTGACGAGGTTCGGCGCCTTCCTGCGCAGGACCTCGCTCGACGAGCTGCCGCAGTTCATCAACGTGCTGCAGGGACGCATGAGCATCGTGGGTCCCCGCCCGCACGCCGTGGCGCACAACGAGATGTACCGCAAGCTCATCAAGAGCTACATGGTGCGCCACAAGGTCCGCCCCGGCATCACCGGCTGGGCGCAGGTGAACGGCCTGCGCGGCGAGACCGAGACGGTGGAGAAGATGAAGGCGCGCATCGAGTACGACCTCGACTACCTGCGCAACTGGTCCCTCGGGCTCGACCTCGCGATCATCTGGAAGACGATCTGGGTGGTGCTGAAGAAGCCCGAGACCGCCTACTGAGGAGCGCTTCGTGAACCTTTACCCCGTGATCCTCGCCGGCGGCTCGGGCACTCGCCTGTGGCCGCTCTCGCGCGAGGCCCATCCCAAGCAGTTCCTGCCGATCCTCGAGGGCGCGAGCCCGTTCCAGGCGACGCTCGCGCGCGCGAGCCGCCTCGAGGGCGCGCAGCCGGCGATCGTGGTGACGAACCACGAGCATCGCTTCCTCGCTTGCGAGCAGGCGCGCGCCGCGGGACAGGCGCTGCGCCGCACCTACGTCGAGCCCTTCGGCCGCGGCACCGCGCCCGCCGTGGCGCTCGTCGCCTATCGCCTCGCCGCCGAAGATCCCGACGCCGCGCTGCTGGTGATGCCGTCGGACCACGACATCGCCGACGCCGATGCTTTCGCGGCGAGCGTCGCGACCGGACTCGCCGCCGCTTCGCGCGGGCACCTCGTGGTGTTCGGCATCGCGCCGCGCTGGGCGGAGACCGGCTACGGATACATCGAGCGCGGCGCGCCGCTCGCGGGAGCGGACGGTTGCCACACGGTGGCGAGCTTCGTCGAGAAGCCCGAGCTCGAGATCGCGACCCGCCTCGTCGCCTCGGGCCGCCACGCGTGGAACAGCGGCGTGTTCCTGCTCGGGGCGGCGGCGTTCATCGCCGAGCTCGAGCGCCTGGAGCCCGAGCTCGCGGCCGCGTGCCGCGCGGCGGCGCAGGCGTGCCGCGACGACGCGGGCTTCCGCCTGATCGACGAGGCGAGCTTCGCGCTGTGCCGCGACATCTCGATCGATCGCGCGGTCTTCGAGCGCACCGACCGCGCGGCGATGGTCGGCGCGGGCTTCAGCTGGTCGGACATCGGCTCGTGGGATGCGCTCTGGGAGCGCGGCACCAAGGATGGCGCCGGCAACGAATGCCACGGCGACGTGCAGCTCCATGGCGTCACCGGGAGCTACCTGCGCTCGAGCCATCGGCTGGTGGTCGGCATCGGGCTCGAGGACGTGGTGGTGGTCGAGACGCCGGATGCGCTGCTGGTGGCGCGGCGCGGCGAGACGCAGCGCGTGCGCGAAGCGGTGGAGAAGCTGCGCACGGACGGGCGGGGCGAGCACCGCGTGCATCGCAAGGTGCACCGGCCGTGGGGCTGCTACGAGGACATCGACCAGGGCGAGCGCTTCCGCGTGAAGCGCATCACCGTCGAGCCCGGCCGCAAGCTCTCGCTGCAATGGCACCACCATCGCGCCGAGCACTGGGTGATCGTGAGCGGCACGGCGCGCGTCACGCGCGGCGCCGAGACGCTGCTCCTCACCGAGAACCAGTCGATCTACATCCCGGTGGGCGAGACCCATCGCCTCGAGAACCCCGGCAAGGTGCCGCTGCAGCTGATCGAGGTGCAGACCGGCAGCTACCTCGGCGAGGACGACATCGTGCGCGTGGACGACGAGTGGCATCGCGAGCGCGAGGCGGCGCGATGAGGCAGGCGCTCGGGATCCCCCGCTCCTGGCGCGCGCTCTGCTTCGTCGCCGTCGCGGCGATCGCGGTGCAGCTCCTGCTCCTCCCCGAGCCGGCCTTCGCCGAGCGCATCGTGGCTGCCACCTCCGACAAGGTGGTGCATGCGAGCGTCTTCGGCGGCATCGCGTTCCTGCTCTGGGCGGGATTCGACGGCTGCCGCGCCGCGCGGGTCTTCGCCCTCGTGGTGGCGATCGGCGCGCTCGACGAGACGCACCAGATGTTCGTGCCGGGGCGCGACCCGGACCTGCACGACCTCTACGCCGACGGGCTCGGCGCGGTCGGCGTGCTCATGTTCCTCGAGGCGCTCACCTCGCCGCGCGCGATGGCGCCGGACCCCCTTACCTGCGGAGACTAGCCATGTGCGGAATCGTGGGCGCCGTCGCGCGCCGCAACGTCGTTCCCATCCTGATCGAAGGATTGAAACGCCTCGAGTACCGCGGCTACGACTCCGCCGGGATCGCCGTCGTGAACGGCAAGCTGCACCGCGTGCGCAGCACCGGGCGCGTGGCGCAGCTGGGGCGCCTCGTGACCGAGGCGAGCCTCGCCGGGACCATCGGCATCGCGCACACGCGCTGGGCGACGCACGGCGCGCCCTCGGAAGCCAACGCGCATCCGCACGTGAGCGGCGGCATCTCGGTCGTGCACAACGGCATCATCGAGAACCACGAGGAGATGCGCACGCGGCTCAAGGCGCGCGGCTACAAATTCCAGTCGGAAACCGATTCCGAGGTGATCGCGCACCTGGTGCACTCGCTGCGGCGCGAGGGGCTGGGGCTTCTCGCGGCGGTGCGCAAGGCGGTCTCGCAGCTGCGCGGCGCCTACGCGATCGCGGTGATCGCCGAGGAGGACCCGACCCGCATGGTGGTCGCGCGCATGGGCGCGCCGCTGCTGCTCGGGCTGGGCGAGAACGAGTACTTCGCGGCGTCGGATTCCTCGGCGCTGCTGCCGGTCACGCGGAAGATGATCTTCCTCGAGGAAGGCGATTGCGCCGAGGTGAGCCTCGAGGGCGTGCGCATCGTGGAAGCCATGGGCCGCGCGATCGAGCGGCCGATGCACCGGTCGTCGCTCCCGGCCGAAGCGGTGGAGCTGGGCTCGCACCGCCACTACATGCAGAAGGAGATCCTCGAGCAGCCGCGCGCCATCGCCGACACGCTCGAGCTCGCCACCCGGACCTCGGAGCTGTCGCCGCACCTCTTCGGCACCGAGGCGCCGCGCGTGCTCGAGGCGGTGCAAAGCGTGCTGGTGCTCGCGTGCGGGACGAGCTACCACGCGGGCCTGGTGGCGAAGCAATGGATCGAGTCGCTCGCCGGCATCCGCTGCAACGTGGAGATCGCGAGCGAGTACCGGTACCGCGATTCGGTGCCGGATCCGGATGCGCTGGTGGTGGCGATCTCGCAATCGGGCGAGACCGCGGACACCCTCGCCGCGCTCGAGCACGCGCGCGCGCTCGGCCAACCGCACAGCCTCGCCATCTGCAACGTGCCCGAGTCCGCGCTGGTGCGCGCGGCGCAGCTGCGCTTCCTCACGCGCGCCGGCCCCGAGATCGGCGTCGCGTCCACCAAGGCCTTCACCACGCAGCTCGCCTCGCTGCTGCTCCTCGCGATGACGCTCGCCAAGCGCCGCGGCAAGCTCTCGCGCGATCGCGAGGCGGAGCTGCTGCAGGCGCTGCGCGCGCTGCCCGCGGCGGTCGGCCGCGCGATCGCGACCGAAGCGGCGGTGACCGACTGGTCGGCGCAGTTCTCGCTCAGGCGCCACGCGCTCTTCCTCGGGCGCGGCATCCACTACCCGATCGCCATGGAAGGCGCGCTGAAGCTCAAGGAGATCTCGTACATCCACGCCGAGGCGTATCCCGCCGGCGAGCTCAAGCACGGGCCGCTCGCGCTGGTCGATGCGCGCATGCCGGTGGTCGCGATCGCCCCGCGCGGCGCGCTGCTGGAAAAGCTCAAGTCCAACCTGCAGGAAGTTCGCGCCCGCGGGGGCGAGCTCTTCGTGATGGCGGACGAGGATGCGCGCCTCGAGCCGGCCGAGGGCCTGCACGTGATCCAGATGCCGCCGCACGCCGCGATCGTCTCGCCCATCGTGCACACCGTGCCGCTGCAGCTGCTGGCCTACCACGCGGCCCTCTGCCGCGGCACCGACGTCGACAAGCCGAGGAACCTCGCCAAGTCC
Organism: Burkholderiales bacterium; assembly: GCA_025936275.1. GTDB lineage: Bacteria > Pseudomonadota > Gammaproteobacteria > Burkholderiales > Usitatibacteraceae > Usitatibacter. Next base: position 2,835 of record JAICTR010000030.1, on the reverse strand, counting down.
GTGACGGTGGAGTAAAGGTCTTCGCCGCTCCTCGGTCCTCTGTGGCCGACCCTTCGGCGTTATTTGATTTCGTCAAAGAAAAGTATTTGACGAAATCCATGAATCGCAATGACCCGCGGGGCCACACCATGTCCGAGCCGGCGGAGCAATCGGCCGGCCAGCCGACCCGTCGGAAGACATGGACCCGCATGTCGCCGAGGTGCTTCGCTTCGAGCGCCGCTGGGCGGCACGCATCCGCGCCGCGGGTAAGGCGGAGGCACAGCACGGGCTGAACGAGCTGCAGGCCACGATACTGCGCGAGCTGCTCGCACCGGGGACGGGCAACCCGGGTTGGCTCGCGTGGAGGCCGGGCACCGATCCGGCGCAGATATCGCGCTCGCTTCGTGCGCTCGAGGCCGCGGGCTGGCTCACCACCATGGAATCGCTGCGCGACCGCCGTATGCGCGATATCGACCTGACCGAATCCGGCGTCACGCTCGCCGAGCGGCTGGTGCGTGGCGACCGGGGCCGCGTGCGCGAGCGGCTGGATTCGTTGCCGCGCCGCGAGGTGGAAGCGCGCGACGAGGCGACCAATCTCCTTGATCGCATGCGCGAACGAACACGCCCTATACTCCGCGCCATGCCCGCTCGCCCTCCTGCATTCGTCGCCCAGCGCGCGGATCGTTCCTTCACCTTCGCGCTGCCGATCCCCGCTCGCGAGGCGTTCGCGCTCTTCACGCCGGAAGGAGAGAAAAGCTGGGTCGAGGGATGGCATCCGGAATACCTGCATCCGCCGAGCGGGCGCATCGAGCAGGGAATGGTCTTTCGCACCGCCGCCCAGGGCGAGGCGACGATCTGGTGCGTGGGCCGCTACGAGTCCGAGGCGATGCGCGTCGAATACATCCGGTGCACGCCGGGCTCGCGCATCGCGACGGTGAGCGTCCGATGCGCCGAGCGCGGAGCGGCGCGCTGCGAGGTCACCGTGCGCTACATCTATACGGGATTGTCGCCCGAGGGCAACGAATGGATCCGCGCGATGGACGAGGCGCGCTATGCCGAGGAGATCGGCGCGTGGCGCACTTCGATCGAGGCGATGCTCGCCGCGCGCGATCAGTAGTCGGGCGCGGCGCGCACGCGGCGCAGGATCACGAAGCCGAGGAAGCCGATGCCGAAGATCCAGGCGACCGAGGCGTCGGGCGCCGCGATCGAGCGCGGCAACGCGAGCCACGCGGGCACGCCGGGATTCGCCATCTCGGTGCCCATCGCGGAATCGATCGCGCCGACGCCGGCGGGCGCCATCGCGGGCGCCGCCTTCACCGCGGCGACATGCGCGGGACGCGCCGCCGCTTCGTCCGCGGGGCGCGCATCGGCCATGCGCATGAGGTCCAGGAACGACGCGTCGCGAGCCGCTGCCGGCGTGCCGCTCGCGAAGCAGGTGAGCGCGCCCGTCTCGCAGCGCACCGCGCCGGCGGCATTCGCCAGGGCGGGCGCGACGAGCGCCGCCAGCAGGGCGGCGAGCGCGGCGATCCGTTTGCTGTTGCTCTTCATCGATCCTCCGTGGCCAAGGGTAGTGACCCCGCGTGACGCGGCCGTGTCAGGCCGCGGCACGCACGTAGTCCACGGAGGCTTGCGCCGGGCGGAGCATCGGCACCCGCATGGTTTCGGCCGGGAGGTCGCGCCGGAAGCAGTAGCCCACGCCGCGCACGGTCTCGAGGAGATCCTTGTGGCCGGTGGGCTCGAGCGCCTGGCGCAGGCGCCGGATGTGCACGTCCACCGTGCGCTCCTCGACATACACATTGTTGCCCCAGATCTCGTCGAGCAGCTGCGCGCGGCTGTAGACGCGGCCCGGGTGCGTCATGAAGAAGCGCAGCATGCGGAATTCCAGCGCGCCCAGCTCGATGTCGGTGCCGTGCCCGGTGATGCGGCGCGAGGCCGGATCGAGGCGCAGGCCCGCGATCTCCACCACCATGTCGGCATGCTGCGGTGCGCAGCGGCGCAGCACCGCCTTGATGCGCGCCAGCAGCTCGCGCGGCGAGAAGGGCTTGATGAGGTAGTCGTCGGCGCCCGCCTCGAGGCCCGTGATCTTGTCGGACTCCCCGCTGCGACCCGTGAGCAGCATGATCGGCACCGCCGCCGTGCGCCGCTCCGAGCGGAGCTTGCGCGCGAAGGTGAGGCCCGGCGTGTCGGGCAGCATCCAGTCGAGCACGATGAGCTGGGGGATGGCGCTGTTCACGAGCTGCTCGGCCTGCCGCACGGTACCCGCGCGCATCACCCTGTAGCCCGCGTTCTGCAGGTTCAACGTCAGGACTTCCTGCAGCTCGGGATCGTCCTCGACGACAAGAATCGTGTTATCCATGGCGCGGTTCCATTCCATTCGGGGGAGTTCGTGGGAACCATCGTAGGTTGAAGCGGCTTTGTCACGAAGTCAGGCGTCAAATGATTTGCCTGTCGGAACGCGCCGTAGGAATGTAGTTGGTTTCCTACACTCGAAAGGGGGACTGACCACTTTTCCTCGCGAAACGACGATGCGCCTGCCGTCGCGGGACGACGCCGCGGATTTGCTTTGCAGTTGCGAGATGCGGGACTGCTCCTCCCGGAGCAGCGTTTCAGTCTCCCCGCTTGCGCTTCTCCCAGCTCGCGCTGAAGCGCCGCGCGGCTTCGCGCATGTGGCGGCGCATCGCCGCGCGCGCCGCGGCCGGGTCGTGCCGCGCGATCGCCCGGGCCACCTCGCGATGCTCGCGGATCGCGTGCGTCCAGAGGCGAGGGGTATCGAAGTGGTGCTCGAGCCGGAGGAAGAGCGGCCCGGTGCGCTCATGCCACAGCGTCCTCACCACGCGCGCGAGGGCGCTGTTGCCG
>JAICTR010000514.1 GCA_025936275.1 Burkholderiales bacterium | reverse complement strand
GCTGCGCACGAGCTTCCAGCGTGCGCTGCACAAGCGTCCGGTGACCACCGAGCTCGTCGATGCGGCCATCACGCGCATCGAGCAGAAGATGCTCTCGCTCGGCGAGCGCGAGATCGACTCGCGGCGCCTGGGCGAGCTGGTGATGGAGGAGCTGCGCCGGCTCGACAAGGTCGCCTACATCCGCTTCGCCTCGGTCTACAAGAGCTTCTCCGACGTCGACGACTTCCGCGACGCGATCCGCGAAGTGAAGGAGAAATGACGCCGCGCGGGAAAGCCTAGCGGCGTCATCCCCGCGAACGCGGGGATCCATGGGGGCCCCCGCGTTCGCGAGGGCGACGAATGAAAATGTTCTCCGCCGAAGACCACGCCTTCATGTCCCGTGCGCTCGCGCTCACCGCGCGCGGGCGCGACACCGCCACGCCCAATCCCAACGTCGGCTGCGTGATCGTGAAGGGCGGGCGGCTGTTGGCCGAGGGCTGGCACGAACGCGCGGGGGAAGCGCATGCGGAGGTGCGCGCGCTCGAGGCGGCGAGCGAGCCGCCGGCGGGCGCGACCGCCTACCTCACGCTGGAGCCCTGCAGCCACCAGGGACGCACGCCGCCGTGCGTCGATGCGCTCATCGCGGCGAAGGTCGGGCGCGTGGTGTGCGCGCTCGAAGACCCGAATCCCCAGGTGCGGGGCGCCGGGATCCGCAGGCTCCGCGAGGCCGGCATCCGCGCCGACGTGGGGCTCATGGCCGCGCAGGCCGAGGAGACGCACCGCGGCTTCCTGAAGCGCATGCGTACCGGAAGGCCGTGGATGCGCATCAAGGCGGCCGCGTCGCTGGACGGCGGCATCGCGCTCGCCAACGGGTCGAGCCGCTGGATCACCGGCGAGGCGGCGCGCCGCGACGTGCACGCGCTGCGCGCGCGTTCCTGCGCGATGTTGACCGGCATCGGCACCGTGCGCCACGACGATCCGGAGCTCACGGTCCGCATGGTGCCGTGCTCGCGCCAGCCCAAGCGCGTGCTGATCGACCATCGCCTCGAGATCCCGCTCTCGGCGCGACTGCTGCAGGGCGAGCCTTTGACGATCCTCACCGTGAGCGACGATGGCGAGCGCCGCGCGGCGCTGGAATCGCGCGGCGCCGAAGTCGTGCGCGTGCCCGGCGACGGACGCAAGGCGGACCTCGCGGCGATCGTGGCGCTGCTGGCCGAGCGCGGCTTCAACGAGGTGACGGTGGAGACCGGCGGCAAGCTCATGGGCTCGCTGGTGCGCGCGAAGCTGATCGACGAGCTGGTCCTCTACCTCGCGCCGATGCTGCTCGGCGACGCCGCGCAGGGCCTCTTCGCGATGGGCGAGCTGTTGCGCCTGGACCAGGCGCCGCGCGTGCGCATCGCCGATGTGCGCCACGTGGGCGAGGACCTCCGCATCACCGCGCGATGGGGAGACGCCTGATGTTCTCGGGCATCGTCGCCACCGTGGGACGCATCGCGAGCGCGGTGCCGAAGGGCGATGGGCTGCGCCTGCGCGTCGAGGCGCAAGGGCTCGCGCTGGACGACGTCGCGATCGGCGATTCGATCGCGATCCAGGGCGTGTGCCACACGGTGGTCGCGAAGGACGCCCAGTCGTTCGACGTGGACACCTCGCGCGCGACGCTCGAGGTCACGGCGGGCCTCGAAGCCGGGCGCGCGGTGAACCTCGAGAAGTCGCTGCGGCTTTCCGATTACGTCGGCGGGCACCTGGTGAGCGGGCACGTCGATGGCGTGGGCGAGGTGACGGCGTTCGAGGATGT
>JAICTR010000036.1 GCA_025936275.1 Burkholderiales bacterium | reverse complement strand
GTTGACCTTGATCCCGGTCTGCTTGATCGACTTGAGGTAGACGCCCTCGGGAAGCTGGCGCAGCAGCTGGTCGAGGAGTTGCACCGGCTCGGACCTGTTGGCCTGGAGGCCTTCCACCACGCGCTTCTTGGCGAGCAGCGCCGCCGTCTCCTCGCGGATCTTGCGGATCTCCTCGATCTGCTTGTCGAGCTTGGCGATCTCGCTCTTCATGTAGGCGACGTTCTGCTGCTGCTGCGTCACCTGCGCGTCGAGGTACAGCCACACCGCGCCCGCGACGACCACGCCGAGGAGCGCGGTGAGCCCGGCCACCACCGCGAACTGCTGCTCGCGGCGCTTGCGTTTTTCTTCCCGGTGGGGAAGGAGGTTGATGCGGATCATGACGGGTCGAACCTCCGCATCGCGAGGCCGCAGGCGACCATCAGCGAAGGCGCGTCCACCGTGAGCTGCCGCGGCTTGATCTTCGATGACAGCGCCATGTTGGCGAAGGGGTTGGCGACCACCGTATGCACTTGCGTACGCTGGGCGACCATCTCCTCGAGCCCGTCGAGCATCGCGCAGCCGCCCGTGAGGAGAATGTGGTCGACCTTGTTGAACTGGGTCGACGTGAAAAAGAACTGCAGCGCACGCTGCACCTCGAGCACGATCTTCTCGTTGAACGGCTGCAGCACGTCAGGGCCGTAATTTTCGGGAAGGTTGCCGACGCGCTTCGCCGCCTCCGCTTCCTCCACCGGCATGTCGAACTGGCGCGCGATGTCCTGCGTGAGCGAGTTGCCGCCGATCTGCTGCTCGCGGCTGTAGACGGTTTGCTCGTTGTGGACCACCGCCACGCGCGTCACCGTCGCGCCGATGTCCACGACCGCGGTGATGTCGCTTTCGGAGATGCCCGAATTGCCGCCGCAGATGAGCTCGAACGCGGTCTGCGAGGCGTACGACTCGACGTCCATCACCAGCGTCTTGAGCCCGGCGGCTTCAGCCGCCGCCACGCGGTCCTCGATCTTCTCCTTGCGCGAGGCCGCGATCAGCACTTCCACCTCGTCATCGCCCGAGGGCGCGGGGCCCAGGACCTGGAAGTCGAGGTTCACCTCGTCGAGGGAGAACGGAATGTATTGATTCGCCTCGCCCTGGACCTGGACTTCCATGTCCTCCTCGCGCTGGTTCCCGGCGAGGATCACCTTCTTCGTGATCACGGCCGCGGAGGGAAGCGCGAGGGCAACGTTCCGTATGCGGGAACCGAGGGCGCGATGGGCGCGCTTGATCGCCTCGCCCGCCGCCTCGATGTTGGCGATGTTCCCGTCCACCACCGTATCCTTCGGCAGCGGCTCGATGGCGTAGCGCTCGACGCGGTAAACGTTTCGGCCCGCCTCGGCGATCTCCACCATCTTCACCGACGAAGAGCTGATGTCGCAGCCCACCAGCGGCGGCGCCTTGGCCTTCAGGAAGTCGAACTGGGCTGCTAATTTTTCTTTAATCATGGTGGAAGGTTAGCACCCAAACAGAGAATCTACTTTAGATGCTAGCAACAAGTCCTAGCCCTGTAAAGCAAATCGTGGCGAGGTCCGCCGCCGTCCCCGGCGACTATAATGTCCACGATTTCCCGACATGCCAGGCCCCCGGGTGACCCTTCGGGCACCCACCTCGACCGACCGATGACTTCCCGCTGGTGGTTCTACCCGGCCCTGCTCGCGGCCTCCCTCGCCATCGTGGCGGCGGGCGTCGCGGCGCTCACGGTGGTGCTGCTCTGGCCCAACCTGCCGAGCCTGGAGGCGCTCACCGACTACCGGCCGAAGGTCCCGCTGCGCATCTACAGCGCCGAAGGCGACCTGATCGGCGAGTTCGGCGAGGAGAAGCGCGCCGTGGTGAAGATCCAGGACGTGCCGAGAATCATGAAAGCGGCGATCCTGGCGGCCGAGGACGACCGCTTCTACCAGCACGGCGGGGTGGATTTCGCGGGCGTCGTGCGGGCGGCGCTCGCCAACCTGCGCCAGCAGGGGCGGCGCGAAGGGGCGAGCACCATCACCATGCAGGTGGCCCGGACCTTCTTCCTCACCCGCGAGAAGACCTTCGCCCGCAAGATGTCGGAGGCGCTCCTCGCCTTCAAGATCGAGGCGAACCTCACCAAGGACCAGATCCTCGAGCTCTACATCAACCAGATCTACCTCGGGGAACGCGCATACGGGTTCGCGGCCGCCGCCAACGTCTATTTCGGCAAGACGCTGCAGCAGCTCACCCCGGCCGAGGCGGCGATGCTCGCGGGCCTCCCGCAGGCGCCTTCCCGCCAGAATCCGATCGTGAATCCGCGCCGCGCCCGCGAGCGCCAGCATTACGTGCTGCGGCGCATGCACGAGGTCGGCTGGCTCTCGGACGCGCAGTACAAGGAGGCGCTCGCCGAGCCGCTGCGGATCTCGAGCCAGGCCGATCGCGACGCCTACCCGCTGCGGGCCAACTACGTCGCGGAAATGGCGCGCGCGGCGATCGTCGAGCAGTACGGCGAATCGGCCTACGTGAGCGGCATCAAGGTGTACACGACGATCCGCCGCAAGGACCAGGAAGCGGCCGACGACGCGATGCGCAAGGCGGTGCTCGACTACGATCGCCGCCACGGATATCGCGGCCCGGAGGGGCATGTCGACCTTCCGCCCGCGGGACCCCAGCGCGACGAGGAGATCGAGGACGCCCTCCAGGACCGCGATCCGGTGAACGACCTCATCCCGGCGGTGGTGATCGCGTCTTCGCCCCAGGAGGTGCGCGTGGTCGCCCACCGCGGAGATGAAGTGCGCATCACAGGGGACGGGCTCAAGTTCGCTTCGCGCGCGCTCGCCGACCGCAATCCCGACCGCGCCATCCGCGTGGGCTCCATCATCCGGATCCAGCAGGGCGACAAGGGCAAGTGGAGCATCGCGCAACTGCCGAAGGTCGAAGGAGCGCTGGTTTCCATGGATCCGGCGAACGGCGCGATCCTCGCGCTTGCCGGCGGCTTCGACTACGCCGCCAACAAGTTCAATCACGTGACGCAGGCGTGGCGCCAGCCCGGCTCGAGCTTCAAGCCGTTCATCTATTCCGCGGCGCTGGAGAAGGGATTCACGCCGGCGACGGTGCTGAACGACGCTCCGTTCGTGATCGACCCGGCGAAGACCGGCGGCCAGCTCTGGGAGCCGCACAACTACGACAACAAGTACGAAGGGCCGATGCGCCTGCGCACCGCGCTCATGAAGTCGAAGAACATGGTGTCGATCCGCCTGCTGCAGGCGATCGGCACCGGCTATGCGCAGGACTACATCCAGCGCTTCGGCTTCGATCCGCGGATGCACCCGGCCTACCTCACGATGGCGCTCGGCGCGGGCTCGGTCACGCCGCTGCAGATGGCGGCGGCCTATTCGATCTTCGCCAACGGCGGGTTCCGCGTGAAGCCGTGGTTCATCGCCCGTGTCGAGGACGATCGAGGGCACCCGCTCTATGTCGCGAAGGCGGAGACGGCCGGCGTCGATGCGGAGCGCGTCATCGATCCGCGCAACGCGTTCATCATGACCACGCTGATGCGCGACGTGGTGCGCCGCGGCACCGGCGCGCGCGCGATGTCGCTCGGCCGCGGCGACCTCGCCGGCAAGACCGGCACCACCAACGACCACGTGGACGCCTGGTTCTGCGGCTTCCAGAGCCGCGTCGTCGCGGTGGCGTGGATCGGCTTCGACACTCCGGCGAGCCTGGGCTCCAACGAGACCGGGAGCGAGGCGGCGCTGCCGATGTGGATGGGCTACATGGGCGCCGTTCTCAAGGGAATCCCGGAAACCGATCTCGATCCGCCATCGGGCGTCGTGGCGGTGAGCATCGATCCGCTGACCGGCCTTCGGGAACCCGATGGCCACAGCCATACCGTGGATTATTTCTACCAGGAGTCGCAACCGCCGTTGGCGGACCCGGGAACGCTCGCCCATGACGGGCGACCTCCCGAGGAAGTCAAGAACCAGATTTTCTGAGGCGATGATGGCCAAGGCCCGTTCGCGTCGCGACAACAACCTGCGGCGGCAGCTCGCCTACCAGGCGGCGCGCCTCATGGCGGAAGACGGCATCACGGACTTCGCGGCGGCGAAGTGGAAGGCCGCGCGCCAGGCCGGGCTCGCGGACGGAAACCTGCTGCCCGACAACCAGGAGATCGAGGCGGCGCTTCGCGAGTACCAGGGCCTCTACCAGAGCGAGGACCAGCCCGCGCACTTGCGGCGCATGCGCGAGGTCGCCGCCCGGGTGATGCGCGATTTCCAGGAGTTCCGACCGGTGCTCGTGGGCTCCGTGCTCTCGGGCACGGCGGGCCTGCATTCCGACGTGAACCTGCAGCTCTACGCCGATGATCCCAAGGCGCTCGCGTTGTTCCTGCTCAATCGGCGCTATCGCTTCGAGGAAGGCAGCTGGCAGGTGCGGCGCGGGGACCAGCGCGACGAGGTGCCGCGCTATCGCATCGAGGTGGAAGGCATCGCGGTAACGCTCACGGTGCTCGACCGCGACGACGAGCGCGCTGCCTCGTCACGCGCGGCGGGAGAAGCGCCGCAGCGCGCGCGCCTCGCGCAGGTCGAAGCGCTGCTTCGCGGCTGACGCGCTCAGGCGCCGCGCAGGCGGCGTGCTGCCTCGAGCGCGAAGTAGGTGAGGATCGCGTCCGCCCCGGCGCGGCGCAGGCAGAGGAGCGCCTCCATCATGCAGGCGTCGCCGTCGATCCAACCCTGGCCCGCCGCGGCTTTCAGCATCGCGTACTCGCCGCTCACCTGGTAGGCGAAGGTCGGCACGCCGAAACGCTCCTTCACGCGCCGCACGATATCGAGGTACGGAAGGCCCGGCTTCACCATCACGAAGTCCGCGCCTTCCTCGAGGTCCAGCGCCACCTCGTGCAGCGCTTCGTCGGAATTGCCCGGGTCCATCTGGTAGGTTTTCTTATCGCCCTTGCCGAGGCTCGCGCCCGAGCCCACCGCGTCTCGGAACGGGCCATAGAAGGACGAGGCGTACTTCGCGGCATAGGCGAGGATGCGCACGTGGATGTGGCCGCCCTCGTCGAGCGCGCGACGGATCGCGCCGATGCGCCCATCCATCATGTCGGAGGGCGCGACCACGTCGACACCGGCATCGGCATGCGCGAGCGCTTGCTTGCAAAGCACCTCGAGCGTTTCGTCGTTGGTGACGTAACCCGCGTCGTTCACCAGCCCATCCTGGCCGTGGACGGTGTATGGATCGAGGGCGACGTCGGTGATCACGCCGAGCTCGGGGAACCGCCGCTTCAGCTCACGCACGCAGCGCGGCACGAGCCCTTCCGGATTGAACGCTTCGCGCGCGTCCGAGGTCTTCATCGAGCCTTCGATGGCGGGGAAAAGCGCCAGGGCGGGAATTCCATACGTGAGCGCTTGCTCAGCCACCGGCAGCAATCGATCGATCGAGGTGCGGGTCACGCCGGGCATGGAGGAGACGGGCTCGGCCACGCCGCGACCCTCGCAGGCGAACACCGGCAGGATCAGGTCGTCGGCGGAAAGCCGCGCCTGACGCACCAGGCGGCGCGTGAAGTCGTCATGCCGTGCGCGACGCATGCGTCGCGCGGGAAACCGGCCGAGGGAAATGGGCATTCGCGGAATCTTGTCGGGCGCGGGAACTTTAGCATGGGGCCGATGCTCTCATCGCGTGAAGGGTCACTCCTTCCCCGCTTCTCCTCCCTGAGCGGGTGCCTTAATCCCAATTAAGGCTTTTTTGGCCCCGGCTTTACTCCCCTTTAGCCGGGGCTTTGTTTTTTCCGGCCGCGACGAGCATGCCCAGGCGCTGCGCCGCCTCGTCGATGCCCTCGCGCTTGAGGCTCGAGAAAAGCTGGACCGACGCCTGCGGATGCAGCCTCGATAGCTGCGTCCGGACGCGCTCGAGGGTCGCGCGCGCCGCCTGCCTGGAGAGCTTGTCCGATTTGGTGAGCAGCACGTGCGCCGGCCTCGCGGCCGCGCGCAGCCACTCGAGCAGCGTGAGGTCGAGCGGGGTGAGCGGATGGCGCACGTCCATCACCACCACTACACCGGCGAGCGATGGACGGCTCGCGACATAGGTGCCCACCAGGTGCTGCCAGTGCTGGCGGACTTCGGCGGGGACGCCGGCGTAGCCATATCCGGGCAGGTCCACGAGGAATGCGTGCGCGCCGAGCGCGAAGAAGTTGATGAGCTGAGTGCGGCCCGGCGTCTTGCTCACGAAGGCGAGGCGGCGGCGGCCGGCGAGCGCGTTGATGGCGCTCGACTTGCCGGCGTTCGACCGCCCGGCGAATGCGATCTCGGGCGCGGCCGGCGGCGGGAGCTGCGCCGGGTCGTGCACCGAGGTCGTGAAGACCGCATCCTCGAGCCGCAACACGGCCGCCCCGGGATGCCGCGTGGCGCGAGGGACGCGGGCTACGGTAAAATCCTCGGGCTTCCCTCTGCGTTTTCCGCCTTCCGCCCTTCCTTCACGAGGTCTTTCGATGCGCGCTTTCACGGGTCTTGCCGGAGTCATGCTGCTAGTCTACGCAAGCCTCGCAAATGCGACCGAAGGCGACAGCGCGAAGCCGGATCTCGCGCGCGGACGGCAGATCGCCTCATCGGTCTGCGCCGCATGCCACGGTGCCGATGGCAACAGCGCCGCGCCGACATTTCCGGTCCTCGCCGGCCAGCATGCCGATTACATCGTCACCCAGTTGATGGCGTTCAAGTCCGGTGCGCGCCCGAGCCCGGTGATGCAGGGCATGGCGGCCGCGCTTTCGCCGGAGGACATGCGCAACGTCGCCGCGTGGTTCGACTCGCGCAAGCCGGCCGCGCACTTCGCGCACGACAAGGCGCTCGCCGAACGCGGACAGCAGATCTGGCGCGGCGGCATTGCGGGAATCGACGTGCCGGCCTGCGCGGGATGCCACGGCGCGGCCGGTGCCGGCATCCCGTCTCAGTTTCCGCGCCTCGCGGGACAGTACGCGGATCTCAGCCTCGGATGGCTCAAGGCGTTCGCCACCGGCGCGCGCCCCAACCCGGTGATGGGCCCAATCGCATCGAAGCTTTCCGAGAACGACATGAAGGCGCTCGCCGAGTACATCTCGGGCCTGCGCTGAGCGTCAGCCGGGCACGTTTTCCTGGCGCGGCTTCACGCGTTGCGGCACGTCTCGGGCCGCGACAACCCGGCCTTTCCCCTGCCGTTTCGCTTCGTAGAGCGCACTGTCCGCGGCCGTGAGCAGCGCATCCGGCTCGTCGCCATGGTCGGGAAACATCGCGACCCCCAGGCTCACGCCGACCCGCGCGATCGCTTGCGGCAGCGCGTAGGGCTCGCTCAGCGACTGGCGCAGCTTCTCCGCCACGGCCACCGCGCCTTCGAGTGCGGTTTGCGGAAGGATCGCCATGAACTCGTCGCCGCCGAGGCGGCCCATGGTGTCGGAGGCGCGCATGCCGGCGCGGGCGCGCTCGGCCACGAGCGCCAGCACCGAATCCCCCGCGGCGTGTCCCCACGTATCGTTCACTTCCTTGAAGCCGTCGAGGTCGAAGAGCAGCACCGCGAAGGACGCCGCGTCGCGCCGTGATCGCGCCACTTCCTGCGCCAGCCGGTCCGAGAGCAGCGCGCGGTTCGGGAGCGCCGTGATGGAATCGAAATGGGCCAGCCACTCGATGCGCTCGAGCGCCGCGCGCTCGCGTCGTTGCGCGCCGCGGAACCCGACGAAGAGCCCGGCGAGCGCGGCGACCGAGCCCGCCACGAACCACGCGACATAGCGCCGCAGGCTTTCGCCGACGCGGATGCGCGCGAGGCTGCGGTCGTTCACGCGCCCGGTGAGCTCCTCGAGCGAGCGGTCGAGCGCGACGCGCGCGGCGCTCGCGACGCGCTCCATCGCGCCGATCGCCGCCGCGGCGTCCGCCACGCCCTTGTCGCGCGCCGGCTCGATCGAGCGGGCGTGCACCGTGAGAAGCCGCGCGTCTCCCACCAGGGCCTGGATGCTCGAGGGCAACGTCTCCTCGCCGGTTCGCAACGCATCGAGTCGCTGGTCGATCGCGGCCGATTCGCGCTCGATGGCGCGGAAGGTTTCCGGGTCGCCGGTCGCCGCGGCAAGGCGCGCGGAGGCGACCAGCCCGTTCAGCCGCACGCGCAGCGCCTCGAGCGTGTCCTGCTCCTGCTGCACGGCGATCACCTCGCGGTGCAGGTCCGCCTCGCGCGTGAGGTCCGAGACGACGAGGAAGGCGAGGATGAGGATGGTGGCGGCGGCGATCGCGAGCCCGATCGCCGCGAGCCGTTCGGCGGACGGGAGGGCCGCGATCCTCACGCGCCGCGAAGCCCCGCGAAGGCGGCGCGCGCCGTGGCGAAGGTCGCCTCGAGCTCCGCCTCGCCATGGGCCGCGGACACGAAGCCCGCCTCGTATGCGCTGGGCGCGAGATACACGCCGCCGCCGAGCATCGCGTGGAAGAAGCGCGCGAACGCTTCGCGGTCGCAAGCCATGACCTCGCCGAAGGTAGCGGGCGGCGCGTCGCGGAAGAAGAGCCCGAACATGCCGCCCAGCGAGGCGGCGCTGAACGGCACGCCCGCGGCCTGCGCCTCACGCCGCAGTCCCACGACGAGCGCGTCGGTCCTCGCCGAGAGGCGCGCGAAGAAGCCCGGCTTCAGCACTTCCTTGAGCGTCGCCAGGCCGGCGCTCACGGCGACCGGATTTCCGGAGAGCGTGCCCGCCTGGTAGACCGGGCCCACGGGCGCGAGGCGCTCCATGATGTCGCGCCGACCGCCGAACGCGCCCACCGGCAGTCCGCCGCCGATCACCTTGCCGAGCGTCGTGAGGTCGGGCCGGATGCCGAAGAGGCCCTGCGCGCCTTGCGGGCCGACGCGAAAGCCCGTCATCACCTCGTCGAAGACGAGCAGCGCGCCGTGCGCGGTGCAAGAGCGGCGCAACACCTGCAGGAATTCCAGCGAGGGGCGCACGAAGTTCATGTTCCCGGCCACCGGCTCCAGCACCACGGCGGCGATCCGCGGGCCGAAGCGCGCGAAGGCGTCCTCGACCTTCTGCGGATCGTTGTAGTCGAGGACCAGCGTGTGCGCCGTGAGCTCCGGCGGGACGCCGGCCGAGGTCGGGTTGCCGAAGGTGAGCGCGCCCGAGCCCGCCTTCACCAGCAGGAAATCGCTGTGCCCGTGGTAGCAGCCTTCGAACTTCACGATCACCGCGCGCCCGGTATGGCCGCGCGCGAGCCGCAGCGCGCTCATGACCGCCTCGGTGCCCGAGCTCACCAGGCGCACTTCCTCGAGCGACGGCAGCGTGGAGGTGAGGAGCTCCGCCATCTCCAGCTCGAGCCGCGTCGGGGCGCCGAACGAAAGCCCGCGCGCGGCGGTCTCGCGCACGGCGTCGAGCACCGCGGGATGCGAGTGGCCGAGGATGAGCGGGCCCCACGAGCCGACGTAGTCGACGTATTCGCGCCCGTCCTCGTCCACGACCCGCGCGCCGCGCCCTTCGCGCAGGAAGAGCGGCGTGCCGCCCACCCCGCCGAAGGCGCGCACCGGCGAGTTCACGCCGCCGGGAATCAGCCGGCGCGAGCGCTCAAACAGCTCGCGGCTTCGCTCGTGCATCGTGTGCAGCCTCCGTTGCGTCGTACCAGCGTGCGAGCGAGCGCGCCGCCGCGCGGACGTCGGGCGCATCGAAGAGCGACGAGATCACGGCCAGCATGTCGGCGCCCGCATCCACGGCCGCACGCGCGTTCGCCGGCGTGATCCCGCCGATCGCGGCGACCGGAGTGCGCGCGAGCGCCTTCGCCTGCGCGATCGCGGCGAGCGGCGCGCGCGACGCCGAGCGCTTGGTGGGCGAGGCGAACACGCTGCCGATCGCCACGTAGTCGGCGCCCTCGGCGGCCGCTTGCCGGGCACGTGCGGGATCGGCGTAGCACGAGACGCCGATCAGCCCCTTAGGCCACGCGGCGCGCGCTTGCGCCGCCCCCAGGTCGTCGCGCCCGAGATGCACGCCGTCGGCATCCGCCGCGCGCGCAAGCTCCAGCGAATCGTTCACGATGAAGATCGCGCCGTGCGCCGTGCATTCGACGCGCAGTCGCGTCGCCTGCTCGAGGGCGAGCGCGCGCTCCAGGCCCTTCGCGCGATATTGCAGCAGCCGCGCGCCGCCTTCGAGGGCGAGGCGCGCCTGCGCCACGAGCCGCGCGGTATCGGACATTTCGGGCGTGATGGCATAGAGGCCGCGCAACACCGCGTGCTCACTTCCCATCGCCGCCTTCGCCCTCGCGCGCCCAGAACATGCGGTCCGGCAGGTACTGGCCCATGCCCGGACGGAACGCGTGCGAGAGGGCATGCCACGTGTAGTCCTGCGCCTCGAACGCCGCCTCGCCGATCTCCAGCCCGCGGGCCAGGTTCGCGGCGAGGGCGGAGGCGAGCGTGCAGCCCGATCCGTGGTAGCTGCCCGGGAGCCGCGGCCACGTGTCCGAGCGCACCACGCCGCCCCGTTGGTAGAGCGTGTTCACGACGTCGGTCGTCGCGTCGTGCGTTCCGGTGACGAGCACGTACTCGCAACCGCTGTCGAGCAACGCCTGGGCGCATTCGGCGAGCCCGGCGTGGTCGTCCTCGTCCTCGCGCGCGAGGCGGCGCAGCTCCGCGATGTTCGGCGTCACCACGGTGCTCTGCGGCACGAGCAGCTCGCGGATCGCGGCGACCATGTCCTCGTTCGCGAACTCGTCGCCGCGCCCCGAGGCGAACACCGGGTCCAGGACCAGCGGCACGTCGGGATAGTCCGAAACGACCTCTGCCACGATGGTCACGATTTCGGTAGAACCGAGCATTCCCATCTTGAAGGCGGCCACCGGCATGTCCTCGAGGATGCAGCGCGCCTGGTCGGCCACCCAGTCCGGATCGATGGCGAGAAAGGATTCGACGCCCGCCGTGTCCTGCACCGTGAGCGCGGTGACGACCGAGAGCGGATGGCATCCCATGCTGGCGAGCGCGAGGACGTCGGCCTGCAATCCGGCGCCGCCCGTGGGATCGGAGGCGGCGAACGTGAGCACGGCGGGAAGCGAGGCGGCGGGTTCGTTCATGCGGGCGCGGGGCGCGCGGCGGTGGGATTACACTTGAAACCCGGCCTGCGTTGCGCGCGCCAACCGGGGCTGAATACGATGCTGCAGGGAGCGCGCGCGTCTTGCGCATTCTACTCAACCGACCCCGCGTTCGCCTATGCCTTCCGCCGCTGTCCCGGCTGCCGTGCCCTTGAAGACCTGGCGTTGCCTCGCCTGCGGCTTCATCTACGACGAAGCGGAGGGATGGCCGGAGGACGGCATCGCGCCGGGCACCCGCTGGGAGGACATTCCGGCCGGCTGGTGCTGCCCCGAATGCGGCGCGCGCAAGGAAGATTTCGAGATGGTCGAGTTGTAGGGAGCCCGCCCGCGGGGCCACTTTCCGAACTTCGGAAACGGCTTCAAGAGAGGCGGATTAATGGTTGTTTCGGCTGGACAAAAAGGATAACCTGAGCATCGACTGGACGCGCTTCGCGCGGCGTCCCGGCGCATCGCGCCGGTGCCGCGCGGCGTGCACTGTCCGCACCTTCTTCCGGGGGCGGCGGCGCGCTCGCGGCGCGGCAAGAGACACGAGGAAAGCGTGGCGGACTCCAAGAACCTCACGGGCGTGCGCGTGATGGTGATCGACGACAGCAACACCATCCGGCGGAGCGCGGAGATCTTCCTCATGCAGGCCGGCTGCCAGGTGATCCTCGCCGAGAACGGGTTCGATGCGCTGGCGAAGATCGCGGACCACCAGCCCGACCTCATCTTCGTCGACATCATGATGCCGCGCCTCGATGGCTACCAGACCTGCGCGCTCATCAAGAAAAGCGGCAAGCACCGGGCGACGCCGGTGATCATGCTCTCCTCGAAGGACAGCCTCTTCGACCGCGCACGC
>JAICTR010000133.1 GCA_025936275.1 Burkholderiales bacterium | reverse complement strand
AGCGCCTCCACCTTCTCGAGGTTGATCTCCACCGTGTCGCGCTTGATGAAGCCGAACTTCGCGATCACGCGCCGGTTGGTGATCGCGAGCTCGGTCGAGCGCACCTTGATCCACGCGCCGACGAGGAGGAAGAGGCCGACCACGACGACGAGGAGCAGGACGCCCAGCACGATCATCCCCGCCTGCGACCACCACGAGATGCGCGCGCGGTGCAGGACCAGCTCGCCTTCGATGAGCGACTCGTCGATGTACGACATGTCAGCCGAGGTCCGTCGCGGCGACGAACTCGCGCACCACCGCCTCGAGCCCGCGCGCATCCTCGTCGGTGAAGCGGCCGGGATGGGGGCTGTCGAGGTCGAGCACGCCGAGCACGCGGCCGGCGACGCTCACCGGCACCACCACCTCGCTTCGCGACGCGGCGTCGCACGCGATGTGGCCGGGAAAGGCGTTCACGTCCGGGATGACGAGGGAGCGGATTTGCGCGGCCGCGGTGCCGCACACGCCCTTGCCCATCGCGATGCGCACGCACGCGGGCTTGCCCTGGAAGGGACCCAGCACCAGCTCCTCGCCGCGCCGCCAGTAGAAGCCCGCCCAGTTCACGTCCGGGAGCGAATGGAAGATCAGCGCCGCGAGGTTGGCGGAGTTGGCGAGCGCATCGCGCTCGCCCTCCAAGAGCGCGCGCGCGAGCGTGCGCAGCTCCTCGTAGAGAGCCGCCTTCGAGCGGAAGTCGGAGCGTGCGGTGGCGAACATGGACGTTCGTCATTCTACGCCGCCGGCCACTCCTGCTTCGCGCGCAGATCCCGCTACGCCTCGGCGGCCGATGCCCGGCGCAAGCCGCGCACGTTGAACATTTCCACGGGCCGCGTGAGGCCCTTGAGCGGGCGATCCCCGAGGGGCTCGAAGTCGCCCCGGTCGGCGAGCTGCGACATGAGCCGCCGCGACACCACGATCTGGCCATCCTTCGCCTCGGCGCAGAGGCGGGCGGCGAGGTTGCACACGGTGCCGATGGCGGCGTAGGCCCATCGCCCCTCGTAGCCCACGGCGCCGATGGTCGCGTAGCCGGTCGCGATCCCGACCCCGAGCCCGATGTCGAATCCGTTGCCCCGCCATTCGCGAAGGTGCGGCTGCATCGCCTCGCGCAGCGCGACGGCGAGCTCGAGCGCGCGCATCGGATGATCGGGCACCTCGAGCGGATCGTTGAGGAAGACCATCACGCCATCGCCCGCGAAATGCTCGAGCGTGGCGCGGAAGCGGTTCACCTGGATGCCGAGCTCCGCGTGATAGATGCGCAGCACGCCGATCACTTCCTCCGGCTCCGAGGTCTCCGAGAAGGCGGTGAAGCCGCGCAGGTCGATGGCGATCGCGGTGAGCTCGCGGCGATGCACCTTCGCCGGGTCGAAGCCCTTCTCGTTGAGGATCATCTCCGCGACCGGCGCCGCGAAGAAATGCTTCAGCTGCCCGAGGCGTTCGATGTGCCGCACCTGCTCCTGGACACGCAGCTCGAGCGTGCGGTTGAGGTCGCGAAGCTCCGCCGTGCGTTCCGCGACGATCGCCTCCAAGCGCGCGTTCTCCGCGCTCAGCCGGCGGATGCGCGACACCGCGGGGCCGAGCGCGACGAGCGGCAGCGGCACCACGATGGAAAGGGCCATCGTCGCGGCGAGCCAGGGAGAGCCGTGCCGGAAGAGCTCGATGGCGATCCACAGCGCCGCGGCGCAGACGGCGGCGATGAAAGCGCTGAGTGCCCAGGCGGCGAGCGGGGCGCGTTTCCCGCCGGCGGCGAAATCGCGATACGAACGGGTCGGGCCCCGCTCGAGCGGTCCGGCCCGGCGCACGGCGACCCAGGGAGCAACGACCAATGGGGCATAGGCGAAGACCGCCAGCGCCGGGACCGCCAGCCACGGCACGCGCGTGGCCACGCGGAACGCGCCATCCGGATCGATCGCGATGGCGAGGATGGCGAGCCCGACGAAGAACGCCGACAACGAGGTCGCCGCGAGGCTGCAGCCGGCATGGATCCGGGCGACCCGCCGCGCCGCATCCTCCGACGGCACGATGTAGGTCCGGCGCGAGAAGAGGCCGCGCCTGCCATGCGGGACATAGATCAGCCGGCCGTCTTTCGCCGGCTCGAAGAACTCTTCCAGCATCCGCTCGCGCGGGGGTTGCAAAAGCTCACGCCAGGAGCGGATCGGCATCGCGGCCTCCCGAGGAGATGGACCCGGCCATTATGCGCAACCCGGTCGAACCGCGATGCCGCATCTGCGGACCGTGCGCAATGGAAATCTCCTCGCTCCCGCTATGCGCCAGCGCACACCCGCGAGGCCCGCGGGCCGTGGCCCGCGGGGGTGGGCGCTCCGCGCCGGACGGTCAGGTGGCGGGCGATGGAGATGGTTCAACGGAACCCGGGCTCGCGCGTTGACGCCGCTATAATCCTCATTCCCCGGCGCGCGCCCCGCCGCCATGCTGCTCCAGCCCGCCCACTCCGCTCCCTCCCTCGATCCGGCCGCCGACGCCGCGCCCATCGCGCGCCGCCGCCCGAAGACCCTCGCGCGCTTCGGCGATCGCCGCGTCGATCCCTACTTCTGGCTGCGCCAGCGCGACGACCCGGAGGTGATCGAGTACCTGCGCGCGGAGAACCGCTACACCGAGGCGGTGATGAAGCCGCTCGCGCCCCTGCGCAAGGCGCTCTACGGCGAGTTCCTCGCCCGCCTGCAGGAAACCGACCAGAGCGTGCCCTACCGCCACCACGGAAGCTGGTACTACCAGCGCGAGGTGAAGGGGCTGCAGTACCCGATCTACTGCCGCCGCAAGGGCTCCATGCAGGGGGCCGAGGAAGTGCTGGTGGACGAGAACCGGCTCGCCCGCGGCCATGCCTTCACGGCCGTGGGGTCCATGGACGTGAGCCCGGATGGCACCAAGCTCGCCTACACCGTCGATTTCACCGGCTTCCGCCAGTACACGCTCCACGTGAAGGACCTCGCGACCGGAAAGCTCACGCGCGACAGCGCGCCGCGCGTCACCTCGCTCGCGTGGTCCGCCGATAGCCGCCACCTCTTCTACGTCGAGGAGCACGAGACCACCAAGCGCAGCTACTGCCTGCATCGCCTCACGCTCGGCGGCCGGGACGATGTCGTGTACCTCGAGCCCGACGAGGTCTTCGACATCGGCATCTGCGATACGCGAAGCGAGGCGTTCCTGGTGCTCGCGATCGTGAGCAAGGACACGTCCGAGATGCGCGTGCTTCCCGCGGCCGAGCCGTACGGGGAGCTGCGCACGCTGCTGCCGCGGCGCAAGGGCCACGAGTACTACATCGAGCATCGCGGCGACGAATTCTTCATCCGCACCAACGATCGCGGCCGCAATTTCCGCCTGGTGCGCGCGCCCGTGGCCGATCCCGCGCCGCGCCACTGGAAGCAGGTCCTCGCGCACCGGCCGATGGTGATGCTCGAGGAGGTGGACGTGTTCCGCGATTTCTGGATCGCGGTGGAGCGCGACAAGGGGCTCCTGAAGCTCCGCATCACCGATTTCGCGAGCGGCAAGGGACGCTACATCGCGTTCGACGAAGCGGTGTACTCCGCGCAGCCCGGCACCAATGCCGAGTTCGATACCGACCGCTTCCGCTTCGTCTACGAGAGCCTCGTCACTCCGCGCTCGGTGTACGACTACGTGCTCGCTACCGGAAAACCCGCACTCCTCAAGCGCTACGCGGTGCTGGGCGGCTACGATCCGGCCGATTACCGCTCCGAGGCGCTCACGGCGATCGCGAAGGACGGCACGCGCATCCCGATCTCGCTCGTGTACCGCAAGTCGCTGCGGCGCGAGGGCCCGCAGCCATTGCTGCTTTACGGCTACGGCGCCTACGGCATCCCGATCGACCCCTACTTCAGCTCGGCGCGCATCTCGCTCCTCGATCGCGGCATGGTCTTCGCCATCGCGCACGTGCGCGGCGGCGGCGATCGCGGCAAGGCGTGGTACGACGGCGGGAAGCTGCTGCGCAAGAAGAACACCTTCACCGACTTCATCGCGTGCGCGGAGTCGCTGGTGCGGCGCGGTTACACGGCGCCCGACCGGCTCGCGGCGATCGGCGGCAGCGCGGGCGGGCTCCTCATGGGCGCGGTCGCCAACCTGCGGCCCGATCTCTTCAAGGCGATCGTGGCCCAGGTGCCGTTCCTCGACGTGGTGACGACGATGCTCGACCGCTCGCTGCCGCTCACCGTCGGCGAGTACCTCGAGTGGGGCAATCCCAACACCGAGCGCTACTACCGCTACATGCGCTCTTACTCGCCCTACGACAACCTCGCGCGCCGCGATTACCCGGCGATGCTGGTCGAGACCTCGTACAACGACAGCCAGGTGATGTACTGGGAGCCGGCCAAGTACGTGGCGAAGCTGCGCACCCTGAAGACCGATGCGCACCCGCTGCTGCTGAAGACGGTGATGGAGGCAGGCCACGGCGGCGCCTCGGGCCGCTACGATGCGCTGAAGGAGCTCGCGTTCACGTTCTCCTTCATCCTCGGCGAAGTCATGGAGCCGACGCTCTCCCCGGCCCTCTCCCCAGGGAGAGGGAGAAGCTCCACTTGACCAACCTCCAGCTCTTCGTCGCCTGCGTCGCGATCTGGGGATCGACCTGGCTCGCGATCACTTTCCAGCTGGGCAGCGTCGCGCCCGAGGCGAGCGTGGCGTGGCGCTTCCTCCTCGCTTCGCTCACGCTCTTCGCGTACTGCGCGGCGCGGCGACTGCCGCTGCGCTATCCGGCACGCGAGCACGCGTGGATCGCGCTGCAGGGCGTGCTCATGTTCAGCGCGAGCTACATCGCGGTCTACTACGCCGAGGAAAACGTCGTCTCGGGGCTGGTCGCGGTCGGCTACTCGGCGAGCCCGCTCCTCGGCATGGTGGGCATGCGCCTCGTCTTCCGCACGCCGATGACGCAGGCGGTCGCGTTCGGCTCGATCCTCGGCATCGCGGGCATCGTGCTGGTCTTCTGGCCCGAGTTCGCGCACCTGCGCGGCGACCGGCGCACCGCGCTGGGCGCGCTCTTCACCGCGCTCGCCGTGGTGCTCTCCACGCTGGGAAGCATCGCCGCGCACCGCAACCAGCAAGCGCGCGTGCCGCTGTGGCAGGGCATGGCCTGGGCGATGCTCTACGGATCGCTCTTCTCGCTCGCCTGCGCGCTCGCCGCGGGGCGGGCGATCGGCTTCCAGACGACGTTTTCGTACCTCGCCTCGCTCGCGTACCTCGCGATGTTCGGCTCCATCGTGGCCTTCGCGGGCTACCTCACGCTCCTCGGCCGCCTCGGCGTGGCGCGCGCCGGGTACGTGGGCGTGATGGTCCCGATCGTGGCGCTCGCGGTCTCCGCGCTCTTCGAGGGCTTCCGCTGGCACGCGCTCACCGGCGTGGGCATCGCGGTCTCCGTCGCGGGCAACGTGGTGGTGCTGCGGGAGCGATCGCGAACGTGAACGCCCGCGCGAGGATCGCGGTCGCGCTGGCGCTCTCGCTCGTCGCGCACCTGCTGCTCTTCACGCTGACGCCGAAGCTCGAGCCGGAAAGGCACCGGCTCCCGTCGCGCTCGGGCGACATGATCGTGACGCTGGTCGCGACACCGCCGCCCGTGCCCGCCACGCCCGCGCAGGCCGAGGCGAAGCCCGCGCCGCGTCCGCCCGCCCCACCGCCGCCGGTGAAGCGCATCCTCACCGCGCGCCCGAAGACGCCGCGCGCCGCGCCTCCGGTCGCCGCGCCCGAGGAGCCGAAGGTCGAGCCGCCGCCCGCGCCGACGCAGGCCCCGCCCGCGCCGCCGGTGGACATGCTCGCGATGATCAACGCGCGGCGCGAGCGCCGTCGCGCGGCGCAGGCCGCGGCGAGCGCGCGCGAAGGCACTCCGCAGCCCGCGCCGGTCGAGGACGAAGGCGCCGCCGCGCTCGAGCGCAACCTCGATACGTTGAAGGGCGACGACCGCACCGGCGGCATCTTCCAGATCCTCGAGACGGGCCGCTACACCGCCGAAAACGCGTTCAACGGCTGGCGGCCGGATCCGCACCGGCGCTGGCGCGAGGTGATCGAGGTGCGCGTGAAGCCGGGCGAGGACATCGACCGCGCGATCATCCGCAGCATGATCGCCCTCATCCGCACGCACTACGACGGCGATTTCCTCTGGGAATCGCACCGCCTCGGCAAGGTGGTGACGCTCTCCGCACGCCCCGAGGACAATGCCGCGCTCGAGGAATTCATGCTGCGCGAGTTCTTCGGCACGCCGCTCATCCATCGCCCGCCCTGAAGCGCTCCAGCGCGCGCGCCGCGCGTTGCCGCAGCGCCCAGCGGAAAGGCCCCAGCCAGCCGAGCGCACGGCCCGCGGGCCCTAGCGCCTGCGCGGACCAGCGCCACAACGAGAAGTGGTCGTAATGGCGCGCGATGCGCCCGTCGCGGAACGCGAACATCGCGCGGCCCTCGATCGCGACATCGCGCCCGCGCCGGATCGAGCGCATCGTCCAGCGGGCGAGGCCCCCCTCGCCATCGCCGCTCGCTTCCTCGAGGCGTATCGCGAACGCATCCTGCGCGAGGCGCAGCCGCCACAGGTCCAGGGCCGCCGCGCCGCGCAGCCGCGGGTGCAGCGGGTCCGAGTAGAAGACGTCCGCGTGGTAGCAGCGGGCGGCCGCCTCCGGATCGCGGGCGACGAGACTTGCATAGAACTGGCGGACCAGGGCTTCGTGAGGGTGCATGGGCGGCGGGCGGCGCTTGACCCGAGTCAAGGCCCGCCCATTCTCCGGCTTTCTATACTTTCGGGCATGGCGCTGGGGTCCTCCCAGGCCGCCGACCGCTATCCCGAGGAGATCCCATGGTTGCCACCGTCGCCGCCGAGGCGAAATCGAAGCCTGTTCCCAGCAACGTCGAAATCGCCCAAGCGGCGAAGATGCTGCCCATCATCGAGATCGCGAAGAAGCTCGGCATTCCCGAGGAGGCGGTGTCCCAGTACGGCCGCTACAAGGCGAAGATCTCGCTGAACTACATCGACACGCTGAAGAAGCGCCCCAACGGCAAGCTGATCCTCGTCACGGCGATCAGCCCCACGCCCGCCGGCGAGGGCAAGACCACCACCACCGTGGGCCTGGGCGACGCTCTGAACGAGGTGGGCAAGAAGGCGATGATCTGCCTGCGCGAGCCGTCGCTGGGCCCGGTGTTCGGCATGAAGGGCGGCGCCGCGGGCGGCGGCTATGCCCAGGTGGTGCCGATGGAGGACATCAACCTGCACTTCACCGGCGACTTCAGCGCCATCGCGCTCGCCAACAACCTGCTCGCGGCGATGATCGACAACCACATCAACCACGGCAACGAGCTCGGCTTCGACCAGCGCCGCATCACGTGGAAGCGCGTGGTCGACATGAACGACCGGGCTCTGCGCGAGATCGTGATCGCGCTCGGCGGCCCGGCGAACGGCTTCCCGCGCGAGGACGGCTTCGACATCGTGGT